>JBBKVU010000499.1:0-5685 GCA_037968595.1 Comamonas sp. | reverse complement strand
GTCTGCGCGCCGGCCTGGCGCTGGCCACGGCCGGCCTGTGCGGCTTTGCGCTGCTGCCGGCCGTCATGGGCGTGGCCGGCTATGTGCTGGCGCTGATGCTGGTCACGCCGGGCTTTGCGCTGTTCATGGCGGCCAACAATACCGGCGTGATGCAGGCTGCTCCCGAGGCGCACAAAGGCATGCTTTCGGGACTGCTGGGACTGTCGCGCAATCTGGGCTTGATGCTGGGCGCGGCGCTGCTGCCCCTGCTGTTTGCCTGGCTGCTGGGCGCAGATGGCCTGGCGCGAGCTGTGGGCCAGGCCATGGACCAGGCCTTTGCCGCGACCTTTCTTGCCGCGGCGGGCCTGTGCCTGCTGACGCTTGTTCTTGCCTTGACGCGCCCGGGCGCGCGCCGCGACCAGCCATGAAGCGGTCAGGTCTTCAGGGCTTGACGAGGTGCTCCACCAGCGCGCGCGCGACCGGCGGCAGCGCCTCCAGCGAGCGCATGCACAGCACCAGCTGACGCTGCGCCCAGGGCTCGTTCAGCCGCAAGGCGGTGATCGCCAGCGTGCCCGCATACAGGGCCGCGCTCTGGCGCGGCAGCACGCCCACGCCCAGTCCGGCGGCCACCATCAGGCACAGCGCGTCGTAGCTGGTCACCTGGATGCGCAGCTTCAAAGGCATGTCCAGCTGCGCGGCGCTGCGCGTCAGCAGCGCGTTGATGACGCTGCCCACATGCGCGCCGACAAAGTCATAGGCCAGCGCCTGGCGCATGTCCACCTCGTCGCGCTGCGTGAGCGGGTGGCCGTGCGGGGCGATGAGAATCAGCTCGTCCTGGCGGTATGGCAGGTAGGCGAGATCGCCGCCGTAGCGCCCGGCATTCAGGATGCCGAAGTCGGCGGTGTTCTGCGCCACGGCCAGCGCAATCTCGCTGCTGATCTTTTCCTGCAGGTGCACCTGCACTTCGGGGTGCTGCGTCATGAAGCCCTGCAGCTGCGCGGGCAGGAACTGCGTGATGGCCGAGATGTTGGCCACCATGCGCACATGGCCGCGCATGCCGCTGCCGTATTCGCGCATCTGCCGCGCAATGCCGTCGATTTCTCCCAGCACGCTGCGCGCCAGGCCCAGCAAGGTATAGGCCGCGGGCGTGGGCGCGATGCCGCGGTTGCTGCGCTCGAACAATTGCACCTTGAGCTGCACTTCCAGTTCCGCCAGGCGGCGGCTGGCCGCGGAAGTCGCAATGTTCTCGCGCACGGCGGCACGCGCAATGGCCTGCTCCTCCATGACAGCAATGAACAGACGCAATGAGATGGGATCGAGTCGCATGGCGGTATTTTGCTTTGCCCAACCGGCAATGCAGCTGAGCCCACAGCCTCTTACACCTAGGGTATTCACTTATTTTTTCTTCAGCTATGCCAAAACGCGATGGCAGAGACGCAAATCAGCGTTTTGCAGCCACGCGACTTCTTTGCATGATTGGCGCTGCGCGCAGCGACCCTTGAACCGCGCAGAGAGCAGGAAACAATGCAGGAAACACAACACAACATGCCCGCCCTGGACGCCGGCGCCCTCGCGGGCGTGCGCGTGGTGGAGATGGGGCAACTCATTGCCGGCCCGTTTGCGGGCAAGACCCTGGGCGAATTTGGCGCCGACGTCATCAAGATCGAAGCGCCGGGCGGCGGCGATCCCCTGCGCAACTGGCGCATGATCAAGGACGGCACCTCGGTGTGGTGGCAGGTGCAGTCGCGCAACAAGAAATCGGTGGCGCTTGACCTGCGCAAGCCACAGGGCCAGGACCTGGTGCGCCAGCTGCTCAAGGAAGCCGACGTGCTGATCGAGAATTTCCGGCCCGGCACGCTCGAAGGCTGGGGCATGTCGCCCGACGAACTGCATGCGATCAACCCCGGGCTCATCATCTTGCGCATCTCGGGCTACGGCCAGACCGGCCCCTACCGTGATCTGCCGGGTTTCGGCGTGGTCGGTGAAGCCATGGGCGGGCTGCGCCACCTCACCGGCGAGCCGGGCCGGGTGCCGGTGCGCGTGGGCGTATCGATTGGCGACACGCTCGCGGCGCTGCACGGCACCATAGGCGTGCTCACGGCGCTCTACCACCGCAAGGCCCATGGCGGCAAGGGCCAGGTGATCGACGTGGCGCTGCACGAAGCGGTGTTCAACGTGATGGAAAGCCTGGTGCCCGAGTACAGCGCGTTTGGCGCCGTGCGCGAAGCCGCGGGCAGCGCCCTGCCCGGCATCGCGCCATCCAACGCCTATCCCTGTGCCGACGGCTGGGTGCTGGTGGCGGGCAACGGCGACAGCATCTTCAAGCGCCTGATGCAGACCCTAGGGCGCGACGACCTGGCCAGCGCCAGCGACCTGGCCGACAACGCCGGGCGCGTGGCGCGCGTGCAGGAGATCGACGCCGCGATTGCCGCCTGGACCCAGGCCCGCAGCATCAACGAGGTGCTCGAACAGCTGGGCGCGGCGCGCGTTCCCGCCGGCCGCGTCTACACCGCCAAGGACATCTGCGAAGACCCGCACTACCGCGCGCGCGACATGATCCTGCAGCAGCAGACGCGCGATGGCTACAGCGTGGAAGTGCCGGGAATCGTTCCCAAGCTTTCGGCAACGCCGGGCACGGTGCGCAGCAGCGCGCCCAGGCTGGGCGACGATACCGACGCGGTGCTTGCCGGCATGGGCCTGGACGCCGCGCAGATTGCCGCATTGCGCGAACAAGGAGTGATTCAATGAACGCCGCGACCAATGTCTGGAACGGCGCCGGCCAGCGCATCTACATCCAGGAAGTGGGCCCGCGCGACGGACTGCAGATGGAAAAGGTTTTCGTGCCGACGGCGCAGAAGATCGCCATGGTCGATGCGCTGTCGGCCGCCGGCATGGCCAAGGTCGAGGTCACGGCCTTTGTCTCGCCCACGGCAATTCCCGCGCTCGCGGACGCCGAGCAGGTGCTGCGCGGCATTGCGCGCCCGGCCGGCACGGTGATGACCTGCCTGGTGCCCAACGTCAAGGGCGCCGAGCGTGCCATGGGCGCGGGCGCCGATGAGCTGAACCTGGTGATGTCGGTCAGCGAAACGCACAACCTGGCCAATCTGCGCATGCTGCGCGGGCAGTCGTTTGCCGGCCTGCAGGACGTGATTGCGGTGGCGCAGCAAGGCCAGGTGGCAATCAATGTCTCGCTGTCCTGCAGCTTCGGCTGCCCCATGGAAGGCGAAGTGCCGGCCGCGGTGGTGCTTGACTGGGCGCAGCGCTTCATCGATCTGGGCGTGCAAGGAATCACCCTGTGCGACACCACGGGCATGGCCCATCCCGCCCAGGTGCATGCGCTGGTCGGCGCATTCAAGGCCCGCTGGCCGCAGACCACCTTGACCCTGCATTTCCACGACACGCGCGCCATGGCCCTGGCCAATGTGCTTGCGGCCATCGCTGCCGGCGCCGACCGTTTCGATGCCTCGGTCGGCGGCATGGGCGGCTGTCCCTACGCGCCCGGCGCCAGCGGCAATGCCTGCAGCGAGGAGCTGGTGCATGCGCTGCAGCTCATGGGCTATGACACCGGCGTCGATCTGGCGGCGCTGACCGCGGTGGCCGCGGCCTTGCCGGCGCAGATCGGCCACGACATTCCCAGCGCCATCGTCAAGGCCGGTCCGGTGCACCAGCTGCACCCCGCGCCCGCATCGCTGGCAGAAGTTCGCGCTCGCGCGCAGGAGCGGCTGCAGGCCGCGCAATCGGGGCTTTGAAGCCCGCATTAGAAAAACCAAGGAGACACCCAATGACCATGAATCGCAAGCAATTCGGCCGTTTCGCCCTGGCCACCGGCCTGGCCCTGAGCATTGCCGGCCCCGCCGCCGCACGCTCCGACTATCCCGCCAAGCCCATCACCATGGTGGTGCCGGCCGCCGCCGGCGGCACCACCGATCTGGCCGCACGCATGACGGCCCAGGCCCTGGGCCCGGTGCTGGGCCAGACCATCGTGGTGGAAAACAAGGGTGGCGGCAACGGCAACATTGCCGCCGCACAGGTCAAGCGCGCCGAAGCCGATGGCTACAACCTGCTGATGCAGTACTCGGGCTTTCATGTGATCTCGCCCCACCTGGGCAAGAGCGCCTGGGAACCGACCGACTTCGTTCCCGTGGCCAACGTGCTGTCCGCGCCGCAGATCGTCGTCGTGCGCCGCGACCTGCCAGTGAACAACATGCAGGAACTCGTGGCCTATGCCAAGGCCAATCCGGCCAAGCTGAACTACGCGTCTTCGGGCAACGGCTCGCTGCAGCATGTGACCGGCGTGCAGCTCGAGCAGGCCGCGGGCATACGCATGGTGCACGTGCCGTACAAGGGCACGGGCCCGGCATTGCAGGACCTGCTGGGTGGTCAGGTCGATCTGACGTTCGGCACGGCGCCGCCCTTCATGTCCCATATCCAGTCGGGCAAGCTCAAGGTGCTGGCCGTGACCGGCAAGGAGCGCCTGCCCAGCCTGCCCAACGTGCCCACCACGGCCGAGGCCGGCCTGGCCGGCGTCAACGCCACGTCATGGTTTGCGCTGTTCGCACCCGCCAAGACCTCGCCCGAAATCGTGCGCAAGCTCGAGACCGATGTGCGCAACATGCTCAATGACCCGGCGTTCCAGAAGAAGGCGCTGGACCAGGGAGCGACCGCCGACTTCAAGGACAGCAAGGCGCTGGGAGCGATGGTCAAGCGCGACTGGGACATGTGGGCCAAGGTGGTCAAGGAAGCCAATATCCAGGCCGAGTGACAGCGGTGTCCGACCGGACACCGGCAGCCGGCAAAGCGCGCGCAAGCCCCAGCCCCGGCATGCCAGACCAGATGCCTTGAGGCAGGCATAGGGTCGAAGAAGAACGCGGCGGCAGGAACAAGAGGCAACAGCACTCGCGTTAGAATGCGATTCATTCGCAACTACAGCAATGTGTTTCCAGGCGGACTCCTGCCCTGCCTCCTCTTGCATCCACCCGGCCATGTCTTCCGCCCATTCAAGCCCCGAGCATTCGGTGCAGACGCTGTATGCCGAGCACCATGGCTGGCTGCAGGCGTGGCTGCGGCGGCGGCTGGGCTGCAGCCACAGCGCAGCCGACCTGGCTCAGGACACCTATCTGCGGGTGCTGTTGCGCCCCCAGGTGCTGCCCACACTGCGTGAACCGCGCGCCTATCTGACCACACTGGCCAAGGGCGTGGTGAGCGAGCACTGGCGCCGCCAGGCACTCGAGCGCGCCTACCTGGAAACCTTGGCGCTGATTCCCGAAGCGCTGGCCCTTTCGCCCGAAGATCGGCTGGAGCTGCTGCAGACGCTGAATGAAATCGACGCCATGCTCGACGGCCTCGCCGCGCGCGCACGCGCGGCATTTCTGCTGTCGCAGCTCGAAGGCCTTAGCTATACCCAGATCGCCGCCCAGCTGGGCATCAGCGAGCGCACGGTCAAGCGCTACATGGCGCAATGCTTCGAGCATTGCCTGGCGCTGGTCGAATGACCCTGCCCACGCCCATCGATCGCAGCGTGCTGCGCGCGGCCGCGCGCTGGCTGGTACGACTGCATTCGGGCGAAGCCTGCCCGCAGGACCATGCCGCCTGCGCGCATTGGCGCAGCCAGCATCCGGCGCATGAGCAGGCCTGGCAACGCGCCGAGCGCATGGCAGCGAAGTTCGGCGCCGTGCCGACCAGCGTAGCCATGCCGGTGCTGGCCAG
>JBBKVU010000498.1:0-6400 GCA_037968595.1 Comamonas sp. | reverse complement strand
TGCGCGGCCGCGCCGGCAGCCAGCAAGCCTTCAACCCCGCGCTGAACGCCCCCATCGCCGAGCCGGAGTTCGGCTTCGGCAGTCGCGAAGACGTCGATCACGCAGCCACGCTGGCCGCGAACGCGTTCGACATTTACCGGTGCCTGCCGCTGGAACGGCGTGCGGCGTTCCTCGACGCGATCGCCGACGAAATCATGGCACTGGGCGATGCTCTGCTCGAACGCGCCCATGCCGAAAGCGGCTTGCCCCTCGCGCGGTTGACGGGTGAGCGCGGTCGCACCACGGGCCAACTGCGGCTGTTCGCCCAGGTCGTCCGCGACGGCCATTTCCTCGGCGTCGTCATCGACCCCGCGCAGCCTGAGCGCCAACCGCTGCCGCGCGCCGACCTGCGTCTGGCCAAGATCCCGCTCGGGCCGGTGGCGGTGTTCGGCGCGAGCAACTTCCCTCTGGCGTTCTCCGTGGCGGGTGGCGATACGGCATCGGCGCTGGCTGCGGGCGCACCGGTCATCGTCAAGGCGCACAGCGCGCATCTGGGCACGTCCGAGCTGGTCGGCCGCGCCATCCAGAAGGCCGTCAAGGACCTGGGCCT
Organism: Comamonas sp.; assembly: GCA_037968595.1. Classification (GTDB taxonomy): domain Bacteria; phylum Pseudomonadota; class Gammaproteobacteria; order Burkholderiales; family Burkholderiaceae_C; genus Comamonas. The sequence goes on along the minus strand of JBBKVU010000498.1, from coordinate 5,811 downwards.
GCCCGAAGGCGTGTTCTCGCTGCTGATAGGCGCGGGCCGCAAGCTGGGCGAGGCGCTGGTTTCCCATCCGGCAATCAAGGCTGTGGGCTTCACCGGCTCGCGCCAGGGCGGTCTGGCGCTGGTGCGCGCCGCCAATGCGCGTCCCGAGCCCATTCCTGTCTACGCAGAGATGAGCAGCATCAACCCGGTGTTTCTGATGCCCGCCGCCCTGGCCGCGCGCGCCGAAGAGATAGGCCGCGGCTTTGCCGATTCCCTGACCATGGGCGCGGGGCAGTTCTGCACCAATCCCGGCATGGTGGTGGCGATAGGCGATGACAACGTGCAGCGCTTCATCGACGCCGCCAGCCAGGCGCTGGCCGCCAAGGCCGCCCAGACGATGCTCACCCCCGGCATCCATGAAGCCTTTTGCGCGGGCACGGCCAAGGTCGACGGTGTCGAAGGCGTGCACAAAGTCGCCCAGGGCCTGGCCGCGGGCGAGCACCCCAATGCAGCGCAGGCCGCGCTCTACGTGACCGACGCGCAGCGCCTGCTGTCGTCCCCGGTGCTCGAGGAAGAGATGTTCGGCCCCGCCTCGATCGTCATACGCGCCAAGGACTTCAATGAGGTGCTGCAACTGGCCGAACACCTGGAAGGCCAGCTCACGGTGACGCTGCAGATCGACCCGGCCGACTACGCCGACGCGCGCCGCCTGATTCCCGTGCTCGAGCGCAAGGCTGGCCGCATCCTGGCCAACGGCTTTCCCACGGGCGTCGAAGTCTGCCATGCCATGGTGCATGGCGGCCCCTTCCCCTCGACCTCGAACGCCATGTACACCTCGGTGGGTGCGACGGCCATAGAGCGCTTCCTGCGCCCGGTGTGCTACCAGGATCTGCCCGACGAACTGCTGCCCGCGGCAGTTCAGCACGCCAATCCGCTGGGGCTTGCGCGCGTCGTCAACGGCGATCTGGTGAACGCCGGCTGAGCGCCGGCTGAGCGCCTTGGCAGGGGCTAAGCGCCCCTGCAACGTGACGCCCAAAACAAAAAACCCCGTAAATCATCGATTCACGGGGTTTTCAATTTGGTGGGTGATGCAGGGTTTGAACCTGCGACCCCTGCCGTGTGAAGGCAGTGCTCTACCGCTGAGCTAATCACCCAAATTCTGTCGTGCCTGGCAGCGTGCCGGGCCAAGCCAAAATTCTAACAGCGCGCCACGCGACCGTCGGGCAAAAGCCGCAAATTTTTGCGCCGTCCATCCCGGGGAAGTCAGGCAAAAACTTCGTCCAGCGCGGGCGCCGACAGATAGCCCTCGCCCTCGGCCTGCAGGCGATCGAAATGCCATTGCACGGCCGCGATCTTCTCGGCGTCCCGGACCGCATCCAGGCCTGCATAAGGCTGCCCGCAATAGTCTCCACGCCAGCACAGCACATCCCGCAACGCGCCACGGTGCGCGAAGATCTCGCGAATCCTCAGGCATTCGGCATCGTCGGCGGCATCGGCATGGTGCAGCGCGTAGTGCACCGCCAGCGCGGCGCCAAACGCCAGACCCGGCGCGGCAATGCCCTGGTCCCGCGCCATGGCGAGGCTGCCAAGCACCCGCTCGTCGCGCTGGAGTTTGCGCAGCGGGTCACGTCCGACGCGCGCGCAGGGGTCCTTGAAGGCCAGTTCGCAGCGGCGACGGAACGTCTGTATGAACTCCGGCAGGCGCGACTCCATTGCGGGAAACGCCGCTTGCAGCGCGGGGGCCAGTTCGGCGTCGAGCAAATGGTCGAGCAGCACCTGCACGCGCGCATCACCCATGGAATGGCCTATGGTCGGATGCCCCAGCAGCGCCGCATACCAGGCAATGATGGCGTGCGTGCCATTCCACAACCGGTTCTTGAGCGTCTGGATTTCACCGATGTCATCCACGGTGTCTATCTGGCGCAGATGCTCGAGCAGATGGCCGCCGCGCTGGGCATAAAGCGGCATGTCGGTCTCGCCGTGGAACAGGATCAGGTGCAGCGGCGCCAGCGCGCTCGCGGGCTCGCCGGCATCGCGCAGCGTATTCACGATGGGCGTGATCGCTTCACTGTGGGCATCACCCATATCGTCGCCCCAGCCGACGTGGTCCACGGCCGCCTCGCGCACTGCAGCGACATTCTTCTCGTAAAGATCGCGCTTGATGCGCAGCTGGCGCATCAGCGCCTCCTCGCTGAGCTTGGAGACAATGCGCGTGACGACGGTCTCGCAGAAATGCGTGCGCGCCATTATCTTCTCGCAATCACTTGCCGACACCGTCAGCGACAGCGCGGCGGCCACCTGCTCGCGCACGAACTGCGCGCCGCCCACCTTGTTGAGCACCACCAGCAGCGTGAGCGCCCGGCCATGCGCGGCAAGGCGATCGGCCAAGCCCCGGGCAATCACCGCGGCCTCGGTTGCAATCGCCTGCTGCGGCAGGCACAGCGCCACGATCTCGCAATCGCGGTACATGGCGGCGACGGCCGACATATCCGCAGCGTCGACCACGCGCATCTGCTCTATGGTCTGGTCGAACGCCAGGCTGCCGTAGCGCACGCTGAACCGGCCAAACGCATTGACGGCTTCGCGCAGCAACGCGTTGCCCGTGGAGGCAATGATTTCACAGGGCCGCGTATAGCCGTCCCAGTGCGAAAAAACCTGGGCCAGATAGCCGCCGCCCATGGCGCCAAAACCATGGATTCCGGCCTTGAGCTGGTTCACCGCCTGGGGAAAGGGGTCGGTCACCGCCGGCATGGGCAGTTTCGCCGTCCAGTCCGACAGCTCGGCCAGAAAGCCGCGCAGGTCACTGTATCGGGCAAAGGCGCGTGCCGCCACCTCGGGCGCGGGCGCCTTGATATCCTCGATCAGAATGGCCACGCCGCCTGCGTCGACAGCCGAGCGCAGGCCGTTCTCGGAATCCTCGAACATCAGGCTGTGCTCGGGCAGGCTGTTGAGCGCCTCGGCGGCGCGCAGGAAGATTTCCGGGTGCGGCTTGCCGCGCGTCACCTCATCGCCGCAGACGCACAGGTCGAAGTACTTGAAGATGTTGGCATTGATCAGATACTCCTCGGCAATCGCGCGGCGGCTGGACGTCGCCACCGCCATCTTCAGTCCCGACCGGCGCAGGCGCTCGAGCACCGGCAGCAGGCCGGGCTTGATGGGCACGCCGTGCGTGCGCACATGCAAAAGCTCCAGCTCGTCCGCTCGCCTTCGTATGGCGGCATAGGGGAATTCATCTCCATAGTGCTGTTTGGCAAGCTCTTCGGCCTTGGTGGCACTCAGGCCCAGCGAGCCCATGAGCACGCCTTCGGTGAAGGGCTTGTCAAACAGTTCTTCGGATGCCTGGGAGAGGGTTTTGAAGCGCAAACGTTCGGTATCGAACATCGTTCCGTCCATGTCGAAAATGGCGGTATCGATTTGTTTGTTCTTGAATTGAAGCATCCAGATCCTTTCCTTTGATTGCTGCAGTGCAACAATCATTCTGACCCTAAAAGTTCTAAAACGAAAATTCAGTGTCCAAAGATCCGAAAGGCCCGAAGCATCGTTAGGATACTTGACGAAACGCAAAAAACCCTCTCGAACCGGAGTTCAAGAGGGTTTCGAATTGGTGGGCGATACATGGATCGAACATGTGACCCCTGCCGTGTGAAGGCAGTGCTCTACCGCTGAGCTAATCGCCCGAGCATCCGGCAAGAACCGAACCTCGAAAAAATGGTGGGTAATACATGGTTCGAACATGTGACCCCTGCCGTGTGAAGGCAGTGCTCTACCACTGAGCTAATCACCCATTTTTTGACTTTTTTCTTCTCAGTCAAGACTCATATTATAGCACTATTTTTCCATGAATTTTCTGGATCATGGTCTTTTTGACGCGGCACCAGGACGCCGTCATGAGACCAGGCCTTGCGCCCGAAAACCGGGTCCCACAAAAGCAAAAACCCTCTCAAGCCGAAACTCAAGAGGGTTTTCAAATTGGTGGGCGATACATGGATCGAACATGTGACCCCTGCCGTGTGAAGGCAGTGCTCTACCGCTGAGCTAATCGCCCGAATCGCTGCTGCGACCAGACCTAAATTATGGCACAGCTTTTAGAGCTGTCCGGCCACATTGCGCCAAATAGTTTTGCCGCCGCTGGACTTGTCGATCTGCCCCAGCACCGCTTCGTGCTCCGCGCATTCCTGTTCGCTGGCCTGGATCACGGGCAAGGTGATGCTGCGCAGATCGAGGGCCACGATGGGCAGGCCCGAGGCGTCTTCCTGCGGCTCGTCGCTGATCAGCAGCGCGTCCTGGCCGCGCGTCAGGTTGATGTAGACGTCGGCCAGCAGTTCGGCGTCCAGCAGCGCTCCGTGCAGCGTGCGGCCGGAGTTGTCCACGCCCAGGCGATCGCACAGCGAATCCAGCGAATTGCGCTTGCCAGGATAACGCTCCTTGGCCATGGCCAGTGTGTCGATCACGCCCTCCACCCAGCTCCTGAGCGGCGGCTTGCCCGTGCGTTGCAGCTCCTTGTTCAGGAAGCCGATGTCGAACGGCGCGTTGTGGATGATCAGCTCGGCGCCCTGCAGATAGGCGAGGATCTGGTCGACCTGCTGGTCGAAGCGCGGCTTGTCCTTGAGAAACTCGGTGGTGATGCCGTGCACCCGCAACGCGTCTTCGTGGCTGTCGCGGCCCGCGTTGAAGTACATGTGCAGGTTGTTGCCGGTGAGCTTGCGGTTGAGCAGCTCCACGCAACCGAGCTCGATGATACGGTCGCCGTTCTCTGCGGACAGGCCCGTGGTTTCGGTATCAAGGACAATCTGGCGCGACATCTCAGTGGTTTTCCTTGGCGTGGTTGATCGAGTACTTGGGGATCTCTACGGTCACGTCTTCCTGGGCCAGGATCGCCTGGCAGCTCAGGCGCGACAGCGGCTCCAGGCCCCAGGCGCGGTCCAGCATGTCTTCTTCCTCTTCCTCGGCGTCATTGAGCGAGTTGAAGCCCTCGCGCACGATCACATGGCAGGTGGTGCAGGCGCAGACCATGTCGCAGGCATGCTCGATCTTGATGTTGTTGTCCAGCAGGGCCTCGCAGATCGACGTGCCGGATGGCACCTGCAGCTCGGCGCCCTGGGGACAGTACTCGGCGTGGGGCAATATTTTGATTACGGGCATGGGTTCTCTTCTTCGGAATCAGGAAATGCTGTGTACGTTCTTGCCCGCCAGGGCCTGGACGATGCCGCGGTTCATGCGCTGGGCCGCAAACGCTTCCGTGCCCTTGGCCAGGGCCTGGGTTGCGGCCTCGACCACGGCGGGGTCGCTGGAGGTCTGTTGTTCGCGCAGCGTGGCCATCAGGCCATCGACGCTGGCGCGCTCGGCGGCGGTGAGCAGATCGCCGTCGGCGTCAAGCGCGCTTTGCGTGGCGATCAGCATGCGGTCGGCGTCAACGCGCGCTTCCACCAGCGCGCGCGCCTGCATGTCCTGGGCCGCGGTGGCAAAGCCGTCCTGCAGCATGCGCGCAATCTGCTCGTCCGACAGGCCATACGAAGGCTTGACGTCGATATGCGCTTCAACGCCGCTGATCTGCTCTTTGGCACCCACGGACAGCAGGCCGTCGGCGTCGACGGTGAAGGTCACGCGTATGCGCGCCGCGCCCGCGGCCATGGGAGGAATGCCGCGCAGCTCGAAGCGCGCCAGGCTGCGGCAGTCGGCCACCAGATCGCGCTCGCCCTGCACCACATGGATGGCAAGCGCCGTCTGGCCGTCGACATAGGTCGTGAAATCCTGGGCGCGGCGCGCATACGCGTGACCTTCACCGTCGACGCCGACGGCCTGCTGTCCGTGGGTGCCAAAGAGCAGATCAGC
>JBBKVU010000497.1:0-3508 GCA_037968595.1 Comamonas sp. | reverse complement strand
GTGGTGGCCGCTCCGGTGGCCGCTCCGGTGGCAGCGCCCCAGGCCGCAGCGCCTGTCGCCGCCGGCCTGCCGCAGATCGCCAGCTTCACGCTGCCTATCGAAACGCTGCATGGCATTGCCCGTGAATCGGGCCTGGAATGGGTCAACTCGGATGCCGAGAAGATCGCCGCAGTCCAGGCAGCTATTGCCGCGGAACCGGCTGCGGTGCGCGTGCCACGCGAGCGCCCCGCTCCGGTGGTGATCGACGAAGGCCCGCTGGTGCTGGTTGAAACCCGTCGTGACCTGCGCGACATGACACTGCCGTTCGAGCAGTCCAGCAACGCTTAAATGCGCTGAAACCAGGGGCCTTCAGGGCCCCTGGTTGTTTCTGGAGCTGTTGTTTCCATTGATTCCGTCACCGTCCATGCTGCTGCTGCTGTCCCCCGCCAAATCCCTCGATTACGAATCCCCGCTGCCCGCGGGCCTGAAACACACGCTGCCGCCTTTCATCGCGCAATCGAGCGAGCTGATCGACCTGCTGCGCATGCAGACCCCGCAGTCGCTGGCGGAGCTGATGGGGCTGAGCGACAAGCTGGCCGCGTTGAATGTGGCGCGCTATGCCGCCTGGAGCCCCAAGTTCACCGCGCAGAACGCACGCCAGGCGCTGTTTGCATTCAACGGCGATGTCTATGAAGGCCTGCAGGCGGGAACGCTGTCCGCGGCCGACATCGCCTGGGCCCAGGACCATCTGGCGATGCTCAGCGGCCTGTACGGCGTGCTGCGTCCGCTGGACCGCATGCAGCCCTACCGCCTGGAGATGGGAACCCGCCTGGCCACGCCCGCCGGCAGCAATCTGTATGCGTTCTGGGGTCGGCAGATTGCCGAGCACCTGAACCAGCGCCAGAAAGACCAGGCCGACCCGGTCGTGGTCAACCTCGCATCACAGGAATACTTCAAGTCGGTGGACCGCAAGCAGCTGCGCGCCCGCGTGGTCGAATGCGTGTTCGAGGACTTCAAGGCCGGCACGTACAAGATCATCAGCTTCCACGCCAAGCGCGCGCGCGGCATGATGGCCCGCTACGCAGTGCAGCAGCGCCTCACGCGGCCCTCGCAGCTGCAGGGTTTTGCGGCCGAAGGCTATGCTTTTGCCGATGCGGTCTCGACGCCAGAACGCCTCGTGTTCCGTCGCCAGGCCGACTGATCGCGGCTTGCGCGCCCCGCTTTTTTTTCGCTCCGGTCAGAATAAGCGGTCAGGCCCAGGCCGCTTCCCCTGATTGCCATGCCCCATTCCATGACTTCCTCCTCGACAGCGCACGGCCAGGCGGCTGCCAGCGCCTCCCCGCAACTGCGCCAATGGATCGCCGACCAGCGCCGCCTCGGCGTGCTTGACGCCACCCTGCTCACGGCAATGACCGCCGCGGGCTGGAACGAAACCGTGGCGCGCGCCGCGCTGCAGGTGGCACCGGCAAGCGCCCCGGGCACCACGGCCATGCCCGAGCCCGATCTCGCGGGCGAGCCCGGTTTGATCGATGTCGGTGACCGCCAGGTTCGCGTGCTGATGAGCATGAAGGCGCCGCGCGTGGTGCTGTTTGGCCAGATCCTGTCCGATGCCGAATGCACGGCGCTGATCGATGCCGCAAGACCCAGGCTCTCGCGCTCGCTGACCGTTGAAACCACTTCGGGCGGCGAGGAAATCAATGCCGACCGCACCAGCGACGGCATGTTCTTCCAGCGCGGCGAGCTGCCGCTGGTGCAGCAGCTTGAAGAGCGCATTGCGCGGCTGCTCAACTGGCCGATGGAAAACGGCGAAGGCCTGCAGGTGCTGCGCTATGGGCCGGGCGCGGAATACAAGCCGCACCATGACTATTTCGATCCCGCCGAGCCCGGCACGGCCACCATAGTGCGCCGCGGCGGCCAGCGCGTGGGCACGCTGATCATCTACCTCAACGAGCCCGCACAGGGCGGCGCGACGATCTTTCCCGAATCGGCGCTGCAGGTCGTTCCCCAGCGCGGCCATGCGGTATTTTTCAGCTACGACCAGCCCGATCCCGGCACCCGCACCCTGCATGGCGGCGCGCCCGTCATCAAGGGCGAAAAATGGATTGCCACCAAATGGCTGCGCGAAGGCAGATTTGATTAAACCGGGCGTTGCGCCCCGAGTCTGGCCGTTCCTGTCGGATCGGCCTGCCCTCTTCGGCGCCTCAGCGCCGCATCTCAAGAAAATTTCCAAATGAACACCCCTGAACACTCGCAGCTGGGCAAGACCTCTGCGTATATCGACCAGTACGACGCCAGCCTGCTGTTTCCGCTGCCGCGCGCGACCAAGCGCGCCGAGCTGGGTCTGGGCGAGCAGCCGCCCTTCTTTGGCGCCGACCTCTGGACCGCGTTCGAGCTGTCCTGGCTCAACCTGCGCGGCAAGCCCCAGGTGGCGCTGGCGCATGTGACCATTCCCTGCGAGACGCCCAACATCATCGAGAGCAAGTCGTTCAAGCTCTACCTCAACAGCTTCAACAATGCGCGCTTTGCCGATGCCAGCGAAGTCCAGGCGCTGCTGCGCGCCGACCTGAGCGAAGCCGCCTGGCGCGGCAGCGACCAGGCCGGCAGCGTGGGCGTCAAACTGCTGCTGCCCGAAATGTTCGACCGCCAGCAGGTGCATGAATTCGACGGCATCAGCCTGGACCGCCTCGATGTCGAGTGCACGCACTACCAGCCCGCGCCCGAACTGCTGCGCGCCGACGACAGCCAGCCCGCGGTGACGGAAACACTGACCAGCAATCTGCTCAAGAGCAATTGCCTGGTCACGGGCCAGCCCGACTGGGGCAGCGTGCAGATCCGCTACACGGGCGCCAAGATCGACGAGGAAAGCCTGCTGCAGTACCTGGTGAGCTTTCGCAACCACAATGAATTCCACGAGCAGTGCGTAGAACGCATCTTCATGGACATCTGGCGCCGCTGCGCGCCGCTCAAGCTCTCGGTCTATGCGCGCTATACGCGCCGCGGCGGCCTGGACATCAACCCGCTGCGCACCAGCCATCCGCAGGCGCTGCCGGCGAATATCCGCAACGCAAGACAATAGAACATGGCCCCCACGCTTGCTCGCTACGCGTAGCTGCGCGCTGGGGGGCGCAGCCCCCCCGGTTTAAGAAATCAATTCAGCCTGAACACCGCCACCGACCGGCGCAGCATCTGCGCGCGGTTGCCCAGCGACGCGGCCGATGCGGCCGACTGCTCGACCAGCGCGGCGTTCTGCTGCGTCACCGCATCGAGCTGGGCCACGGCTTCGTTGACCTGGCCAATGCCTATCGACTGTTCGCGCGTGGCAATGCTGATCTGGTGCACCAGGCTGCCGACGCGGTCCACGGCCGTGACCATGCCCTGTATGGTGTCGCCGGCCTGGGCCATGCGCACATTGCCGTCGTTGATGCCTTCGACGGTGCTGTTGATCAGCATGCCGATTTCCTTGGCCGAGGCCGCGCTGCGCTGCGCCAGCGCGCGCACCTCGCCGGCCACCACCGCAAAGCCCCGGCCC
>JBBKVU010000496.1:0-3333 GCA_037968595.1 Comamonas sp. | reverse complement strand
TGCCAGCGCCGCGCCGACCAATGCCGCCCCGCCCGCGCCGGCTGCTTCCGGCCCTGCGGCCAAGCCCTGAGAAAGCCCGCACGCCATGGCACAGTTCTTCATCGACCGGCCTATTTTTGCCTGGGTCATATCCATCGTCATCATGCTTGCGGGCGCGCTGTCGATCTCCACGCTGCCGCTGGAGCAGTACCCCGACATCGCGCCGCCGCGCGTGACCATCACCGCCACCTATACCGGCGCTTCTGCCGAAACCGTCGAGAACTCGGTCACGCAGCTGATCGAGCAGCAGCTCAAGGGCATAGACAACCTGCTGTACATGGACTCGGTCAGCGACCAGTCGGGCCGCTCGCGCACCACGCTCACCTTCAGCCCCGGCACCAACATCGACGTCGCCCAGGTCCAGGTGCAGAACAAGCTGCAGTCGGCAATGAACCGCTTGCCCGAGGCCGTCAAGAGCCGCGGGGTGTTCGTCAACAAGGGCGGCAATGACTATCTGACCACCTATAGCTTCACCTCGCCCGATCCAAACGTGAGCCAGGTCGACATCGGCGACTACCTGACCAGCAACGTGGTCGATGTGATCGGCCGTGTCGACGGCGTGGGCGACATCCAGATCTTCGGCACCGGCTATGCCATGCGCATCTGGCTGGACCCGGCCAAGCTGCAGAAGTACGCGCTGATGCCATCCGACGTCATCACGGCGCTCAACAACCAGAACGCCCAGGTCTCGGCCGGCCAATTGGGCGCCTTGCCGGCGGTCAACGACCAGCAGCTCAATGCCACCATCACCGCGCGCACCAAGCTCAAGACCGTGCAGGAATTCGAAGCCATCCTGCTCAAGTCCTCGGCCGACGGCGCTGCCGTGCTGCTCAAGGACGTGGCGCGCGTGGAGCTGGGCGCCGACAACCTGAGCATCACGTCGCGCCTGAACGGCCGCCCCGGCGCGGGCATGGGCATCGTGCTGGCCGACGGCGCGAACGCCACGGCGGTGTCCGAGGCCGTGAACGCCAAGCTGGCCGAAATGCAGCCGTTCTTCCCCAACGACCTCAAGCCTTTCATCAGCTCGGACTCGACGCCCTTCGTGCGCGCTTCCATCGAGGAGGTGGTCAAGGCCTTGTTCGAGGCCATGCTGCTGGTGGTCGTGGTGATGTTCCTGTTCCTGCAGAACCTGCGCGCGACGCTGATTCCGGCGATTGCCGTTCCCGTCGTTTTGCTGGGCACGTTTGGCGTGCTCTCGGTCGCGGGCTTCTCGATCAATACGCTGACCATGTTCGGCCTGGTGCTGGCCATCGGCCTGCTGGTCGATGATGCCATCGTGGTGGTGGAAAACGTCGAGCGCGTGATGAGCGAGGAGGGCCTGTCGCCCAAGGAGGCAACGCGCAAGTCGATGGCGGAAATCACGCCGGCGCTGGTGGGCATCACGCTGACGCTGTCGGCGGTGTTCATTCCCATGGCCTTCTTCGGCGGCTCCACGGGCGTGATCTATCGCCAGTTCTCCATCACCATCGTCTCGGCCATGGTGCTGTCGGTGTTTGTCGCGCTGACGCTCACGCCCGCGCTGTGCGCCACCTTGCTCAAGCCCGTGGCCAAGGGCCACGGCCACCATGACGGCCCGCCGCGCCCCGGCCTGCGCGGCGGCATGGACCGTTTCTTTCGCGCGTTCAACCGCGGCTTCGACTACAGCTCGCACAAGGCGCAAGGCACGGTGGGCAGCCTGCTTTCGCGCAGCAAGCGCCTGGCGCTGGTGTTCCTGCTGATCTGCGCGGGCACGGCCTTCCTGTTCACCAAGCTGCCGACCTCGTTCCTGCCCGTGGAGGACCAGGGCTACATGCAGGTGCAGATCACGCTGCCCTCGGGCAGCACCAACGCGCGCCTGCAGGCGGTGATTGCCGAAGTGCAGCAGTACTTTGCCGAGCAGCCCGATGTCGTGAGCTTCAACTCCATCACCGGCCTGGGCGGCGACCAGGCGTCGGCGCGCGGCTTCGTGCGGCTCAAGAGCTGGGCCGAGCGCCCGGGCAAGGAGCAGACCGCCGACGCGATTGCACGCAAGGCCACGCGCGACCTGCGGCGCCTGCGCGACGCGCGCATCTTCGTGATGCTGCCGCCCGCAGTGCGCGGCCTGGGCTCGAACGCCGGTTTCAACTTCCAGCTCAAGGACTTGAACGGCCTGGGCCACGAGGCGCTGGTGGCCGCACGCGACAAGCTGCTGGCGCTGGCACCGTCCGAGCCGACGATACAGAACCTGCGCACCAACAACCTGGACGACACCTCCCAGCTGGGCGTGACCATCGATGACCGCAAGGCCGCGGCGCTGGGCGTGAGCACGGCCAACATCAACAGCGTGCTGTCCAGCGCCATGGGCGGCACCTATGTCAACGACTTCCTGAACAACGGTCGCGTCAAGCGTGTCTACGTGCAGGGCGACGCGCCCTATCGCATGCTGCCCCAGGACATAGGCCAGTGGACGGTGCGCAACGACAAGGGCGAGATGGTGCCGTTCTCGGCGTTCTCCTCGACCAGCTGGACCTACGGCTCGCCCCAGCTGATGCGCTACAACGGCAGCCCCAGCTTTGAATTCGTCGGCGACGCGGCGCCGGGCGTGAGCTCGGGCGCGGCCATGGACGCTATCGAAAAGATGATGGCGCAGATGCCGGTGGGCATAGGCTACGAATGGACCGGCGCTTCGTACCAGGAGCGGCTGTCGGGTGCGCAGGCGCCGCTGCTGTACGCCATTTCCGTGCTGTTCGTGTTCCTGTGCCTGGCCGCGCTCTATGAGAGCTGGACCGTGCCGCTGGCGGTGATTCTGGCCGTGCCGCTGGGCGTGGTCGGGGCGCTGATCTTCACCGGCCTGCGCGGAATGCACAACGATGTCTATTTCCAGGTGGGTCTGCTGACCACGGTGGGGCTGGCGTCGAAGAACGCGATCTTGATTGTCGAGTTCGCCACCCAGCTGCAGGAGCAGGGGCGCAGTCTGCGCGATGCCACGGTCGAGGCCGTGCGCCTGCGGCTGCGCCCGATTTTGATGACTTCGCTGGCATTTGGCTTCGGCGTGCTGCCGCTGGCCATTGGCACGGGCGCCGGCGCGGGCGGCCGCCAGGCGATAGGCACGGCCGTGCTTGGTGGCACGGTGTTTTCCACGGTGCTGGGAATTTTCTTCGTGCCGGTGTTTTTCCTGCTGGTGCGCAGCTGGTTTGCCTCGCGTACCAAGGGCACGGCGTCGGTCGGCGATGTCGATGACAGCAACGCAAAGGGCGTGGCATGACTGCGATGAAGATGGACAATAAGAAGGCGTACCGGCTGCACGGCCTGGCCACGCCGCGGCCCTGGCCAGGC
>JBBKVU010000495.1:0-3725 GCA_037968595.1 Comamonas sp. | reverse complement strand
AAGCGCATGTTCTCGGCAAGGGCAGCAAGCGGCGCATCGTTCCCGTGGGCAGCGCGGCGCTGATGGCGCTGCAGTCCTGGCTCGCGCTGCGCGCCCAGCCTTTTGCCGCGTCTGCAACGCCGGAGCCTGCGCTGTTCATTGGCCGGCGCGGCGCACGGCTCACGGCCCAGTCGGTCTGGGTGCGGCTGCGCGAACGCGCGCGCCAGGCTGGGCTGACGACCTCGGTGCACCCGCATGTGCTGCGCCATTCGTTTGCCAGCCACCTGCTGCAGTCCAGCGGCGACCTGCGCGCGGTGCAGGAACTGCTGGGTCACGCAAGCATCGCGACCACGCAGATCTACACCCGGCTTGACTTCCAGCACCTGGCCCAGGCCTACGAGAACGCCCATCCCCGGGCGCGAAGAAAGCGCTGAGCCGGCCCGCGCCCTGGTGCGGCATGCCGTGCGGGCCAGGGCACAGCGGCAGCCCTTGAATCCGCCGCTAAACTCCCCATATTCCCTGTTTCAGGCAGGGCCTGCGGTCCTGCGGGGCGCGCAGGCGCCTGTGTCCGGCGCGCGTTGAGCACTTACTTTCTAGGCGATTCCATGTCTCTCATTCCTGTCACCATCCTCACGGGCTTCCTGGGCTCGGGCAAGACCACGCTGCTCAAGCGCGTGCTCAGCGAAGCCCATGGCCAGAAGATCGCCGTGATTGAAAACGAGTTCGGTGAAGAAAACATCGATGCCGACATCCTCAAGACGGAGTCCAAGGAACAGATTGTGCAGATGAGCAACGGCTGCATCTGCTGCACCATCCGTGAAGACCTGCGCGAGACACTGCAACTGCTGGCCGCCAAGCGCCGCAAGGGCCTGGTCGAGTTCGAGCGCATCATCATCGAGACCACGGGCGTGGCCGACCCCGGTCCCGTGGCCCAGACTTTCTTCATGGACGACGAGGTCGCCGAGTCCTATCTGATCGATTCCATCATCACGCTGGTCGACGCCAAGCACGCGGGCCAGCAACTCGACACGCGCCAGGAAGCGCGCCGCCAGGTCGGCTTTGCCGACCAGATCTTCCTGTCCAAGACCGACCTGGTCAGCGACGAGGAGCAGCAGGCGCTGATTCATCGCCTCAAGCACATGAACCCGCGCGCGCCCATCCAGGCCGTGCATTTCGGCGCCGTGCCGCTGAGCCAGGTGCTCGACCTGCGCGGCTTCAACCTCAACGCCAAGCTCGACATCGACCCCGACTTCCTCAAGGAGGACGAAGAACATGCACATGGTCACGACCATGATCATGCGGACCATGGCGACTGCGACCACGACCATGGCCATTGCGCGCACGAAGACCATGGTCACGATGCCCACGCGGGCCACGACCATGCTCCCGGCGAGGCCTGCAACCATGTTCACCACCATCACCATGATGACGACGTGAAGAGCTTCGTCTACCGTGCGGACCGTGCCTTCGATCCGGCCAAGCTCGAGGATTTCCTGGGCGCCATCGTCAACATCTACGGCCCCAAGATGCTGCGCTACAAGGGTGTGCTGAACATGCAGGGCACCGAGCGCAAGGTGATTTTCCAGGGCGTGCACCAGCTGATGGGCAGCGACCTGGGCCCGGCCTGGGATGCGGCCGAAAAGCGCCAGAGCAAGATGGTTTTCATCGGCATCGACCTGCCCCAGGACATCCTGCGTTCCGGCCTGGATCAGTGCCTGGTCTGAGCTTGAAACGGGGCGTTTTTGCGGCCCCGGGTGGAATAATCTTGTAGGAAAATGCCTTTTTTTGACGGGATTTGAGAGCAAATGGCAGCGTTATGTGGAATACCCGTATGTGGGTTATATGCAACGTTGCGTTGTCCTTCGCTTGTGGTCGATACAATCGCGCCCCTAAAGAGAACCCGGATGGCAAGTCCCCCCTGGGACTTGTTCCCCTGCCAGGGGCTGGGCGTACCGAGAGGAGACTGGAAGTGAATGCTGAAACCCGCAAAGTGAATGCAGTAGCCAAACCCGCTGCCGCCAAAAAAGCTGCAGCGAAAGTATCTGCCAAGACCGCCACCCAGGTCGCGAAGGTGCCCGAGCCCAAAGCCGAGCCCCAATCTTTGCCTTCTGCGGCCGTTGCCGGCGGCGGCGGCGGCCTTGCCCGCAGCACCCGCCCGTCCGCTCGGTTGACCCAATTGACCGTACCCTCCATGGCCCCGGCCGCAGCCTTCGATGCCGCCAAAGCCAGCTACATCAACACCATGCCCACAACCATGCAAGCGCCTTCATTGATTGCTGCAAAGAAAGATCCTCAATTGGCAAACAACTGGAAGACCAAATCTGCGGAAGAGCTGACCGACGCTGAAGTCCTGGCCATGCCCGAAGAAGAGTACATGAACGACAAGCAGATGGCGTTTTTCCGCCACAAGCTGGTGTTGCTCAAGCAGGACATGCACAACAACGCCGGTGAAACGGCGGAAAACCTGCGCGAAGACACCGTCGTTGTTCCCGATCCCGCCGACCGCGCGACCATCGAGGAAGAGCACGCGCTCGAACTGCGCACGCGTGACCGCGAACGCAAGCTGCTCAAGAAGATCGAGCAATCGATCACCCGCATCGATGCCGGCGATTACGGCTACTGCGACGAGACCGGCGAGCCCATCGGCGTCGGCCGCCTGCTGGCCCGTCCCACGGCCACGCTGTCGCTCGAAGCCCAGCAACGCCGCGAGCTCAAGCAGAAGATGTTCGGGGACTGAGGGACATTCGTTTCCACGCCCCAGGCCACTTGCGCTACGCTGACCCTCTATGAGTACGGACGACAGCAAGCCGGGTGGCCTTTTTTCCAAGGTGGTGCGCTTCGTGCGCCACCCGACGCTCCATTGGTCGCAGCTCGATGCGCAAGCCGATGTCCCCTTGGGCGAGGCCGACAAGCAGCTGCTGCGGCAGACGCTGGAGCGCAGGCGCCGCAATGATTTCGTGCGCCAGCGCGAGTTCGATCAGCTGCGCAAACTGCGCCAGCAGGAGGCGCAGTCCGCGGGCGGCGACGAAGCCCTGGGCGAGAGCGCGAACGCGCCGACCAGCTTGCAAGGCAGCATGACTGCACCCGACACACGGGCGGTGATGCTGCAGAAAATCGATGCCATCGAAGAGCAGATGTCCCAGCAATGGTGGCGCAACAAGCAGCCGGCCGATGCATCGACGCTGCCCATGTATCTGCTCTCCAGTTTTCCCCAGCCCGACTCCGTGCATGTGGCCTCGGCCACCATCAGTCCTGCCGGTGGCGTGTTTGATGGCGATGCCAACGCCCAGCCAGGATTTGCGCTGACCGCGCCGCTGGATTGGCATGTGCACGCCGGCGATGCGCACGAGACCGTGCTTTCCGTCGCGCCGGCGGGCGAGACCGACCGTCCGGCATCGACGACGCATTTTGCCGCGACCGAACCGCGCGAGCCCCCCGATTGGAATGCCCCGCCAGCGCCGCTGCGCTGGGCGCCGGTGTTTGTGCACGATCCCGGCTTCGAAGAAGCCGCAATTGCATTTGCCAACGGCGACGCCATCGGGGCGGAAGCCTCGCTGCTGGCCTTGCTCGCGCAGCGTGCGGCCCAGCCCGAACTGCAGCTTCCCGTGTGGCAGGCCTTGTTCGACCTGTATCGCGCGGCAGGCATGGCCGAGCGCTTTGAAGTGCTGGCCATCGATTTCGCCGCGCTTTTCGGGCGCTCGGCGCCGCTGTGGTTTGCGCTGTCCGCGCAGCGCGGCTGGGTGGCG
>JBBKVU010000494.1:0-3975 GCA_037968595.1 Comamonas sp. | reverse complement strand
TCGGACGCTTGCAGTTCTCCAGCGCTGCGACCAGCTTCACCTCGTAGCCCTCGCGCCGTTCGATCTGCTGCGCGCGTCCCTGGCCGAGATCGACCGGCGCGAGGGCTACGAGGTGAAGCTGGTCGCAGCGCTGGAGAACTGCAAGCGTCCGATCATTTCGGACCTCGGCGCCCTGTGCAGAAACTGCATCAGTTCCTCATAGGCGGCCGCGGCTTCATTCGGCAGGGGTGGCTTTCGTGCTGCCGGCGCGCATCTGAAGCTCGGGCGTCCAGCATTCGATCCGATTGCGGCCGGCGCCTTTGGCCGCGTACAAAGCTGCATCGGCTCTCTTCATCAACGTGTCCAGGTCCATCGAGTTGTCGTTGCTTGTGGCGACGCCTGCGCTCACGGAATAATGAATCGGCACACCGTCCACGTCGACCGGCTGGGACGCCACCGCGAGCCGCAAGCGCTCCGCCACGGTTGCTGCACTCCGGAGTCCGGTCGATGGCAGCAATACCGCGAACTCTTCGCCGCCCACGCGGGCCACGACATCCACCTCTCGGAATGTGGCCGTCAGCAACGCGGCCAAGTGGCGCAGCACGGCATCGCCGGCCGGATGGCCGTGGGTGTCATTGATGTGTTTGAAGAGATCGGCATCGAACAAAACGAGCGACAGCTCGCGCGGCGAACGCCTTGCGCGTGCCAGTTCCAACTCGGCGGCTTCGAAAAAGGTTCGGCGGTTCGCAATCCCCGTCAAGTGGTCGCAGGAGACCGCCTTGCGCTCGATCTCGTGGGCCTCGCGCTTGTCGGTAATGTCTCGGATGATCAAGCAATACGCGGTTTCGTCCGGCGTTGCGGTGCCGCCCGCGTTGTCGTGGACTGGGCAGTCGACGTCGGGCCGCTCACGCAATTGGGAGATCATGGCGCTTCCCCAGAATCGGCTCCCGTCGGCCTTGACGCGCCAACCCTCATCCAGGCTCCAACCCCCTTCGTCAGCCTCGCGCAGCCGATCCAACAGCCGGTCAGGCGTTGTACTCCCACTGGGATAGAAGATCGAGTAGGGCCGACCGACTATGGCGTCCCGGGTGAAACCGGTGATACGGGCGATGCTTGGATTCCAATCGTCCATGCACCCCTCCTTGTTCAATCGCACCAAGGCGTAGTCGGTGATGCCGGTGAGGATGGCATTGAGCCATGCGTCGTTTTGCCTCAGCAGTCGCTCCTGTGCGACTTGCTGCGTGATGTCGTTGAGCACAGCCATCAGCCGGTTCTGGTCCAGCTTGAGCAGGCTGAGCGACAGCATCTGAGGGTGAACTCTGCTCCGCGTGCGCGCGGCGACCTGGATGCGCAGGGCCTCGCAGACCATGCCTTGCGATTGATCGAATGTGGCAACCCGATGGCCGAGATCCGGTGCAACGGACTCCAGCGCCTTGAACAGATTCGTCAACTCACCGTCACACGACAAGGGCATCAGCAATTGCGCCGAGAGCGGATTGATCATCGCAATCTCGCCGTCGATCGATGTCTGTACCAGGCCCACGGGGGCAATGTACAAAAACTGGATCAGCGCTTCGTATTCTTCTTCGATGTCCACGAACACTTACCCGCGCCGGTTAACGAGCACATAGCGCAAGGCGAGCGTCGGAGACGCCAGCAGTCGAAGGGTGACCTTCGCGGGACGCATGCGTAACGTGAAGACGTAGTCGATGGTCGCGTCGAGCAAGGTCCCCGAGGCGGCGGCGTCTTCGAAGCGCTGAGCCACCATAAAGTTGTTCATACAGGGCGCAACCGCAGTGAACAGAGCATTGCCCAGCACCCGCTGCGGGGCCAGGCCGGCCATCTTGGATTCGACCGCGTTGTAGCGGCGTACAGCAGTGTCGGCGTCGAAGCCGATGACGCCAAACTCCAGGCTGTCGAGCTGGATATCGTCGAGCGTCTCGATCCGGTCCGCAATACTCGCTTGGTTGAATTCCAGCAGTGCTAGTTCGTGCATTTTGAACTCCGGTTACGGTATATCTCAACTGAGCGTGCGTGTTTCGTGCAACGGCCACGCCCGCTTCATTTCCACGGAAATCCTCAGCGTGCTTGTCGCGTGCATGGCGAACTGGGCATCGAAGTCAATAACCACAAGTTACTGTTCACAGAACATGGGCCACATTGGGCCTGTCGTATGTGCGGTGACCCACAGTGCGGTGGCGTTGTTGTTGCGCCTGACCAGACACTGAACCCCGTCTGAGCCTTAGAAGCGGGACGCGCATCTGATTCGCAGGCACCGAAACTCGCTCAAACGATGCTATCACATGGGGTTACTAGCCCTCGTTGCTGCCGGACAGGACCCGAGGCGGCGAATTGCGGGACCTTGACGCGCTGCACGAAGCAAGACTTTCACCACTGAAAACTGCAAGCACCCATCAACTCGCGCCATGGCAAGGGGTTGAATGATTCTGCGAAATGGTGTGCACTCACCCTATGTGCAATAGATACGTCTCCCCCACGGAAGCCGACATCGAAAGGTTTTGGCACATCGGCCGCGCAAATCAGCCGCGGTGGTGGCGTGAGCAGGCTGTGGAGATTTTCCCCCGGGCGCAAGGCCCGTTCATCCGGCGCGCGGTTGACGACTCCGGCTATAGCCGGGAGGGCGCGTCCGGTCGTTGGGGCTTGGTGGCTGGCGAGTGGAGCCTGAAATACGCCACGAACAATGCCCGCAGCGAGGAACTGGCCAGCAAGGCCAGTTTTAAGGGGCCTTGGGCAAAAGGGCAGCGCTGCATCATCCCTGCCGTCTCCTTCGATGAACCGAATTGGGAGTCGGGGCGCAACCAATGGTGGAGGTTTACGCGGGCTGATGGTGGCCTGTGGGGGCTCGCAGGGCTGTGGAACCGGTGGGCTGATCCGAAGACCGGCGAGATTGTCGATTCGTACATCATGCTGACGCTCAATGCTGACGCCCACCCCTTGATGAGACGCATGCACAAGCCCGATCCGAAGTTGCCCCCGGACCAGCAGGACAAGCGAAGCGTGATCGCAATTGAGCGCGAGGACGTCGATCAATGGCTTGCGGGGACCATTGCAGAGGCCTCTGAACTGCTGCGTCTTGCCCCGGTCGAGATATTTTCTGCTGGACCTTCTGGCTGACCGCTGACCGCTGACGGCCATGAGCAGTCATTCCATCGTTGGTCTTTGACGACCCATAACAAGCGTCTATCTCCAAATTGTTAGATTTGCTTGCGATTCACACTCATCATTACGTTTACATTCATTCTTTTAAGAAAGATGTGCAGTGCTGCCTGCCGTCTAAATTTAGTTAGAACTCAATGTGGAACCTCCTAAACATCACATTCGGAACCGCGTCGCTTGCTGCATTCATCCATTTAATTTATGGCCTCTTGGCCCATCGTAATGGTCGACAGCGCATAGTAGGGCTGGCTGTGTTGGTTCTATTTCTCGTCTTGACGTTTGGAACATGGTGGCTAGGGCCTAAGTCTTCTGCGCCAGAAGCTGGCGTCCAATCGGACACGGTCACCGTCAGCGGTAGAGACGACGAGTTATTAGAGATTTTTTACCCGCAGGCGTACGTGAGCCCGCCTAGCCTGAAGCTCTCCTTTGCGTCTGGATCAGGCAATCTTCGAATTCTTGAGCAAAGGTCGGACGGTTTCAAATTCAAGATGGGCAGCTATTCTTACTCATCGGAGGCTGTCATAGAGTGGAAAGCAATCGGTACGCCGAAGATTCGGCAGTGAGGTCTAACGATTCGCCCAAGCAGATGGCGCTTTGCGACAAGCTCAACTCAAGCGTTAGCAGCTTGGCAGTCTGCTCTGGGTCGGAAGCCGTCGTCTGTGCGAGGCGATGACGCTGACTTGTTACAAGCGACTAGAAAGGTGCCGGTGATCGCACGACCTCGACCGGCCCCTCTCCGAAGTAGATCCACTGGCCGCGTGCATCGCGCACCGTGAAAAATCCTGGCGGGAGTTCGGTCACGGAATAGTCAGTCGGCAG
>JBBKVU010000493.1:0-13647 GCA_037968595.1 Comamonas sp. | reverse complement strand
GAGTGCAGCTGGCCGCGCGCGCCCTGCCAGTAATAGCCGACATCGGGCAGCGCGCAGCCGCTGACCAGGACTAAAAGAAGGCCCGCTGCCAGGCCCTTGCAGGCTTGCTGTCCCCGCTGCCTGAAGGGGCTGACTACACTCATGGCTTCATTCACGCTGTTTTCCCCGATCCGATGGACTTCTTTACGTTGGCAATCATTGTCACCATTGCCGTTTATGTGCTCAAGCGGCAGGACCAGCGGCGGCGCACGCGCCTGCTGGCCGAGCACCTGGGCCGCCTGCAGATCGAGAAACTGATGGGCAGCCTGATCGAAGGTTACCTGCGCGCGCTGGGTGAAAGCGATCTGCAGCGCCGCACCCAGATATGGATACTGCTCGAGGGCACGGAAAAAAGCCTGGCCGAGCAGTTCCAGCGCTTTGCCGAGCAGTTCTCCGCGGTCGATGAAAAGGAAGTGCGCGTGAGCACCTTGCCGCTGGCCCTGCCCTATATCGAACGGGTCTATCCCCAGGGCAGTTTCGACATGCGCGAGATGGTCAAGATCCATGCGCGCGGCATTGCCGCCGCCCAGGTGTTCGCGGCCCAGGACGACGAAGAGCGCCGCCGGCGCGCATTCACGCTCACCGCCGAGATCTTCCTGATGCAGCACAGCTGCCACTGGTTCTGCAAATCGCTGACCGTGGCCTCGATGCGGCTGCTGGCGCGCCACCAGACCAGCTACGAACAAGTCAAGGCCGCGGTGTCGCCGGCAACGCGCGAGGCCTATCTCCGCCTGATCGGCAAGCGCTAAAAAAAGTCCCCGGTCTGCAGGACAAGAGCTATCGTTGGATCAGG
The DNA here is from genome assembly GCA_037968595.1 of Comamonas sp. Taxonomy (GTDB): domain Bacteria; phylum Pseudomonadota; class Gammaproteobacteria; order Burkholderiales; family Burkholderiaceae_C; genus Comamonas. The sequence continues at coordinate 12,815 of JBBKVU010000493.1, read as the reverse complement.
TGCAATGCTATTGCCGTCTTTTGTATGAAAGCGAAAAATAGTGACTGTCATGAAACATCTGATTCACACGCTCGAGGGCCGGCTGGCTCCTTTGCCGGTGGCGGTCTCCGTGGAGCTGCCTTCGGGTGAACGGGTCGGCAAGACCCCTACCGACGTGCTGCTGCGGTTTCGCTCGCTGGCGCCGCTGGCGGCGCTGGCCGCCGGCCATATCGGCACGCTGGGGGCGGCCGTGGTCGAAGGCCAGGTGGAGCTCGAAGGGCGGGTGCGCGACATCATGCGCGCGGCCTCGGCGCTGCTGCAGGCCGACCCGGTGCGCGGCACCTCGAGCTGGTGGTCGCAGATCATGGCGCGCACGCGTTCGATGGCGCTGCACACGGTGGCGCGCGACGCCGAGCAGATCGAGTTCCATTACGACCTGTCCGATGACTTCTACGCGCTCTGGCTGGACCCGCGGCGCGTCTATTCCTGCGCCTACTACCGTCGCCCCGACATGGACCTGGCCCAGGCGCAGGAAGCCAAGCTCGACCATATCTGCCGCAAGCTGCAGCTGCGCGCCGGCGAGCGCTTTCTCGACATTGGCGCGGGCTGGGGCGGGCTGCTGCTGTGGGCCGCCGAGCATTACGGCGTGCAGGCCCAGGGCATCACGCTGTCGCGCAACCAGCATGCCTACGTGAACCAGTTGATACAGGCGCGCGGCCTGCAGGACCGGGTGCGCATGGACCTGTGCGACTACCGCGAACTGCAGCCCGAGCGACCGTTCGACAAGATTGCCTCGGTCGGCATGTTCGAGCATGTGGGCCAGGCGCAGATGCCGGCCTATGCCGACTCCTTGCAGCGCCTGCTGCGGCCCGGCGGCCTGGCGCTGGTCCACGGCATCACCGCCGGCGGCGTCGACAACGTCGAAGTCGGCGCGGGCATGGGCGAGTTCATCAGCCGCTACATCTTTCCCGGCGGCGAGCTGCTGCATGTGAGCAAGGTGCTGCATGCGCTGTCGCAGGGCGGGCTGGAAATGGTCGACACCGAGAACCTGCGGCCGCATTACGCACGCACGCTATGGGCTTGGTCCGACGCGCTCGAGGCGCAGCTGCCGCAGGCTCAGCGTATCCTTGAGGAACAGACCGACGGCGAACGCGGCGCGCGCGCGCTGCGCGCCTACCGCCTGTACCTGGCCGGCTGCGCCATGGGCTTCGAGCGCGGCTGGATCGCGCTGCACCAGATGCTCGTGACCCGTCCCGACGGCCAGATGGGCAGCGGGGCGTTGATTGGCGCCCAGTCCGAATACCCGTTCAATCGCGAATACATGTACACCGAAGGAATCGCATGCCCTACAAGTTCAAATCCCGTGCCACCGCAGATCTGATCATGCTTGACGCCAGCGCGCGCAAGCTGCTGGCCATCGTCGGCAAGGATGCCGACGGCCCTGGCATCATCACCGCCATGCAGATTCCCGGCGCGCTGGCCGCGCTGGAGCAGGCCGTGCTCGAGGAGGAAGCCCGGCGCGCCGCGGCCGGCGAGACGCAGGATGACGCCGATGGAACGCAGGTCGATGAAGATGACGCCGCACCCGCTGGCGCTGCCGACGGCGTGAGCCTGCGCCAGCGCACGGCGCCGTTCATCGACATGCTCAAGCGCAGCGCGGCCGAGGGACGCGATGTGACTTGGTGAGCATGAAACGCCGGCATTGACAGGTCGGCGCCAGACAAAAAAAGCCAGCCCCAGGAGGCTGGCTTCTTACGACACAGGCACGAACTTCACAGTTCTGGGAGCGGGGGTATCCCAGGATCAGGGACACCGAGCAAGGGCCGCCCCGCAGCGATGGTGTCGTCCCTAGCCGGGCGCCCCCCTCCACCGAAGGTTGAGAGGGGGAAGGCGCGTAGCGCCTCAGGGGGTGTTAATCCGCGTAAGCGCCTGCGGCCTTGATGACCTTGCCCCAGGTCTCGATTTCCGATTGAACGAATTTCTTGTGGCCTTCGGGCGAAGTGCGTGCGTCGGAAGCAATCACCGCACCAAGCTGCTCTTCCTTCTTGATGAACTCGGGTTCCTTGAGCGCCAGGCGCATGGCTTCGTTGATCTTCTTGGTCACGGCGGCGGGCGTGCCCTTGGGCGCGTACAGGCCGTGCCAGACCGTGACCTGGAAGTTCTTCAGGCCGCTTTCGTCCAGCGTCGGCAGGTCCTTGAGCGCTGGCGTGGTCAGGCGCTTGGGCGTGGTCACGCCATAGGCCTTGACCTTCTTGGATTCGATCTGGGCCGTGGTGTTGGTAGTCTGGTCGCACAGCAGGTCGACCTGATTGCCCATCAGGTCGGCAATCGCGGGCGCCGCACCCTTGTAGGGCACGGGCGTCATTTCGATCTTCAGCGTCGACTGCAGCATCAGGCCGCACAGGTGCGATGCCGAACCGACACCGGCGTTCGCCAGATTGACCTTGCCCTGGTTCTTGCCGATCCAGGAGATCAGGTCCTTGTAGTTGTCGGCGGGCAGCGTGGGCTTGCCGATCAGCGTCATGGGCACATCGTTGATGATGCCCAGGTATTCGAAGTCGTTGAGCACGTTGAACGACAGCTTGCGGTACAGCGTGGGCACGGTGGCCATGCCGATGTGGTTGAGCAGCAGCGTGTAGCCGTCAGGGTTGGCGCGCGCCACCTTGGCAATGCCGATCGCACTGCCGGCACCGGCCGAATTGTCGATCACGATGGTCGCATTGTTCAGGTGTTTGCGCATCGACTCGGCCAGATCGCGGGCCACGCGGTCGGTCGGGCCGCCGGCAGTGAAAGGCACCACGATGGTGATGCTTTTGCCTGCGGCGGGGAAGTCCTGGGCTTGAACTCCGGTGGCGGCAACGGCGGCCAAGGCGATGGTCGCCAGCTTGAACAACTTCTGCATGAATAGGCTCCTTAGGGACGTTCATGATAAGAACGAATGCTGAAATCGCTCCCGCGGAAAAATAAGTGTTTTCCCTGAAAACAGGCAAGAAAAATGGCAGCGAATTGATCCAGATCGTCTTCTAGCGATAGCTGCGTGCGTCCTCGATCACCACGCCGTCGTTGGGCAGCGCGCCTGGCGCCAGCGGCTGCACATCGCAGCGCAGCTTGGTCAGGTCGCGCACGCAGGACTCGATCTGCTGCAGCAGCGCGGGATCGCTGTCGCGGGTCTCGACCAGCAATTCCATGGTGTCGTTGGCCATCTCGCCGCGCACCACCAGGCGCGCGCGCAGCACCTGGTCGAAACGCTGCACGACCTGGTTGACCTGGGCCGGGTGCACGAACATGCCGCGCACCTTGGTGGTCTGGTCGGCGCGTCCCATCCAGCCGCGGATGCGGATGTTGGTGCGGCCCGTGGGGCAGTGGCCCGGCAGCACCGCCGACAGGTCGCCGGTGCCAAAGCGCACCAGCGGGTAGCCGCGGTTGAGCGTGGTCACCACCAGTTCGCCGACTTCGCCGTCGGGCACGGGGTCGTTGGTGCCGGGGCGCACGATTTCAACGATCACGTTCTCGTCGACCACCAGGCCTTCGCGCGCCGGCGTCTCGTAGGCAATCAATCCCAGGTCGGCCGTGGCGTAGCACTGGTAGCCGGCGACGCCGCGCTCGGCCAGCCAGTCGCGCAGCGACGGCGGAAAGGCTTCGCCCGAGACCAGCGCCTTGTGCAGGCTGGGCAGCGTCTGGCCCATGCTCTGGGCTTTTTCAATCAGTATGCGCAGAAAGCTCGGCGTGCCGATATAGCCAGCGGGACGCAGCTCGGCAATCGCATGCACCTGCTGCTCGGTCTGGCCCGTGCCCGCGGCAAACACCGTGCAGCCCACGGCCTGGGCGCCGGTTTCCATCATCGCGCCCGCGGGCACGAAGTGGTAGCTGAAACTGTTGTGCACCAGCTCGCCGGGACGAAAGCCCGCGGCATGGATGGCGCGCGCCATGCGCCAGTAGTCGCTGCCGCAGCCTTCGGGCTCGTAGATGCCGCCGGGGCTGGAAAAGACGCGCGGCATCTGGGCGCCGAAGGCCAGCGCGCTGAAGCCGCCAAAAGGGTTGTCTGCGCGTTGCGCCTGCTGGCGCTGCAGCAGTTCGGACTTGCGCGTCACCGGCAGGCTGGCAAGTGCGGCGCGGGACGTGATCGCGGCGGGATCTATGCCCGCGAGGATCTCGGCAAATGCGGGCGAAGCTTGCTGCGCATGGGCGATCTGGCGCGGCAGCGCCGCCATCAAGGCCTGTTCGCGTTCCTGCGGGGAGCGCGATTCAAGCGCGTCGTAATGATCAGTCATGGAGGGGGTCCTTGGCTCCGGAAGGTCGCGGTGGTGGCGGGCAGCAGGTGGGGTATCAGGCAAGCCAGCGCTTGCGCCGCTTGTAGCTCTTGACGTCCTTGAAGCTCTTGCGTTCGCCGCCGCCCATGCCGAGGTAGAACTCCTTGACGTCTTCGTTGTTCGCGAGTTCATTGGCCGGACCGTCCATCACGATGCGGCCGCTTTCCATGATGTAGCCGTAATCCGCATAGCGCAGCGCCATGCTGGTGTTCTGTTCGGCCAGCAGGAAGGTGACCTGCTCGCGCTGATTGAGGTCCTTGACGATGTTGAACACCTCTTCGACGATCTGCGGCGCCAGGCCCATCGAGGGTTCGTCGAGCAGCACCATGCGCGGATTGCTCATCAGCGCGCGGCCGATGGCGCACATCTGCTGCTCGCCGCCCGAGGTGTAGGCGGCCTGCGAATGGCGCCGCGTCTTGAGGCGCGGAAAGTAGTTGTAGACCTTCTCGAGGTTGGCGGAAATCTCGCCCGCATCCTTGCGCGTATAGGCGCCGGTCAGCAGGTTTTCCTCGATGCTCAGGTGGGCAAAGCAATGCCGGCCTTCCATCACCTGGACCACGCCGCGGCGCACCAGGTCCGAAGGCGTGAGGTTGGCGATCTGTTCGCCTTCCAGCACGATGTTGCCCTTGGTGACTTCGCCGCGCTCGCCCTTGAGCAGGTTGGAAACAGCGCGCAGCGTGGTGGTCTTGCCCGCGCCGTTGCCGCCGAGCAGCGCGACGATGCTCTGGCGCGGCACCTGCAGCGACACGCCCTTGAGCACCAGGATCACATGGTTGTAGATGACCTCGATGCCGTTGACCACGAGCAGCGGCTCGGCAGTGGCGGCGACAGTGGTGCCGGGCGTGGGGGCAGTAGTTTCAGACATGGGAACAGCCTCGCTGGGGAAATCGAAAAAAGTGCGTTCGCGCCGGCCAGGCACCGCGGGGGCACCCGGCCGGCGCGCAGCGCCATCAGTTGCAGCTGCGCGGAGTCACGTTCTTTTCCTTGGCGTACTTGTCGGCGTACTCCTTGACCAGCGGCTCGACCATGGACTTGTCGGCCTGATACCAGTCGGAAACCACGGTCCACTTGGCTCCGTCCCATTGCGCGATGCGCGACCAGTCGGTGCCCAGGTGGTTGGTGCAGCTGGTCTGGATGGGGCGCAGGATCTTGCCGAAGCCCAGCGCGTTGAGCTTTTCCTGCGTCAGGTTCAGGTTCTCCAGGCCCCAGCGCACCTGCTCGGGCGACATGACCTTGCCCTTGCCGTACTTCTCCTGCGCGGTGCGGATGGCCTCGACCTGCAGCATGGAGATCACCATGCCGCGGGTATGGGCCATCGCGCCGACGCTGGTGGCGTTCGACGCCGTGCCCTGGCCCTTGTCGTAGACCGCGCTCTTGACTTCGTCATGCACCTTGTCATGCTCGGCCGTGTTGTGGATGGTCACGGTGTTGTAGCCCTTGGCGCCGGCACCGATGTCCTTGACGTCGTGGTCCGAGCCCGCCCACCAGATCGCGTAGATCTTGTCGCGCGCGAAGTTGGTTGCCTGGGCTTCGCGTATGGCCGTGGGCGTCATCACGCCGGCCGACCACAGCAGCACATAGTCGGGGCGCTGCTGGCGCACCTGCAGCCAGGTCGACTTCTGCTCGACGCCGGGCGCCGTGACGGGCAGCAGCAGCAGCTCGAAGCCTTCCTTGGCGGCGCGCTTTTGCAGCAGCGGAATCGGCTCCTTGCCGTAAGGCGAGTCGTGGTAGACCAGAGCGATCTTCTTGCCCTTGAGGCTGCCCTTTTCCTTCTTCAGGATGTCCTGGATGATGGAATCGGCCGCGGTCCAGTAGTTGCCCAGCAGCGGGAAGTTCCATTCGAACACCGAGCCGTTGGCGGACTGCGACAGGCCGTAGCCCATGGTCACGATGGCACGCTTGTCGCCCGGGGCCTTGTCGCTGACGGCAAAGGTGATGCCGGTCGACTGCGGGTCGAAGCCCGAGGCGCCGCTGCCCTTGTTCTTCAGACGCTCGTAGCACTCGACGCCCTTGGCGGTGTCGTAGGCGGTTTCGCATTCCTCGTAGGCGATCTTCACGCCGTTGACGCCGCCCTTGGCGTTGACCAGCTTGAGGTAATCCTGCTTGCCGTCGGCCCATGGAATGCCCAGGGGGGCGAACTGGCCGGTGCGATAGACCAGCAGCGGAACGAATTGATCCTGGGCCATGGCGGCGGGGGCCGCGACCAGCGCCCCGAATCCCAGGGCAGCGGTGGCGGCGGCAAGCGCAGCTTTCTTGAACATCATGATTTGTCTCCTGTAGAAATGAAGGACCGGGGTCACGAATGGGCAGCGGACACTTCGAGCGAGTGCTTCAAGCCCTGGCAACGGCTCAGTGCGGGAAAGGCCAGAGCCGCAGTTTCTGCTTGGCGGTGGACCACAGCCTGGCCAGGCCGTGGGGTTCGACGATCAGGAAGAAAACGATCAGCGCGCCAAAGATCATGTGTTCGAGGTAGGTCGCGGTGGCTGTCGACAGCGACAGACCCAGCCAGTGCGGCACATGCGTGAGCACCAGCGGCAGCAGCACGAAGAAGGCCGCGCCAAACAGGCTGCCCATGATCGAGCCCAGGCCGCCAATGATGATCATGAACAGCAGCTGGAACGAGCGGTCCAGGCTGAATGCCGCCGGCTCCCAGGCGCCCAGGTGGACGAAGCCCCAGAGAGCGCCGGCAATGCCGACGATGAACGAGCTCACGGCAAACGCGCTGAGCTTGGCGTAGACCGGGCGTATGCCGATCACCGAGGCGGCGACGTCCATGTCGCGCATCGCCATCCAGTTGCGGCCGGTGGCGCTGCGCACCAGGTTCTTGGCCAGCAGGCCCAGAACGCACAGCAGGCCCAGGCACAGCAGGTATTTCTCGGCCGGGGTGTCTATGACCCAGCCGGCAATCGACAGCTGGCCGGCGCTGACCGAGCCCGACGACGAGTTGTTGGTGACCCAGGGCGCGCGGCTGGCCAGCCAGTCCATGAAGAACTGCGCGGCCAGCGTGGCCACGGCCAGGTACAGGCCGCGGATGCGCAGGCTGGGCAGGCCGAAGACCACGCCGAACAGCATGGCGCACAGACCGCCGCCGAGCAGCGACAGCAGCAGCGGCATGCCTTCGATGCGCACCTGCAGGTTGTAGGCCGCGTAGGCGCCTACGGCCATGAAGGCGCCCGTGCCCAGCGAAATCTGGCCGCAGTAGCCGACCAGGATGTTGAGCCCCATCGCGGCCAGCGCCATGATGAGGAAGGGAATCAGCACCGCTTGGAAGGTGTAGTCGCTGACACCCAGCGGCACGGCCACAAAGGCCAGCAGCAGTATCACCAGGATGGCGATGCGGTCCTGGGCGATGGGGAAGATCTGCTGGTCGGCCGCATAGCTGGTCTTGAACTGGCCGTTTTCACGATAGAACATGGGGAACTCCTGAAACGGTCGTCAAACGCGGTCGATGATCTTGTCGCCAAACAGGCCTTGCGGGCGTACCAGCAGGAAGGCCAGGGCCAGGCCGTAGGCAAACCAGGTCTCGATGCCGCCGCCGACCATGGGGCCGATATAGACCTCGGAGAGCTTCTCGCCGACGCCGATGATCAGGCCGCCGACAATGGCGCCGGGAATCGAGGTCAGGCCGCCGAGAATCACCACCGGCAAGGCCTTGAGCGCCACCAGCGACAGCGAGAACTGCACGCCGAGCTTGGAGCCCCAGATGATGCCGACCACCAGGGCCACGCCGCCGGCCACCGACCAGACGATGACCCAGATGCGCGAAAGCGGGATGCCGATGGAATGCGCCGCCTGGTGGTCGTCGGCGACGGCGCGCAGCGCCCGGCCGGTCTTGGTCTTCTGGAAGAACAGCGCCAGGCCTATCACCAGCAGCGCGGCAATGCCGGCCGAGTACAGGTCTTCCTGGCTCACCAGCAGCCCGCCTTCGAACATGCCGGGCAGGATGAAGATCGGGTCCTTGGGCATGCCCACGTTGATGCTGTAGACCGCGCTGCCGAATAGCAGCGGGCCCAGGCCGTCAAGCAGGTAGGCAATGCCCAGCGTGGCCATCAGCAGCGTGATCGGCTCCTGGTTGACCAAGTGGCGCAGCGCCAGGCGCTCGATCAGCCAGGCCACGACCACCATCAGCGCGAGTGCGACAACGATGGCCAGCAGATTGCCCAGCATGCCCGGTGCAATGCCCAGCCACTGGGGAATCCATTCGGAAAAGCGCGCCATCGCCAGTGCCGAGAACAGCACCATCGCGCCCTGCGCGAAGTTGAACACGCCGGACGCCTTGAAGATCAGCACGAAGCCCAACGCGACCAGGGCGTAGAGCATGCCGACCATCAGGCCGCCAAAAAGGGTTTCGAGAAAGAATGCCATGGGGCTCTCCTGTGCGCTTTAGTGCGAGTTGCCCAGATAGGCGCGGATCACGTCGGGGTTGTTGCGCACGGCAAGCGGCTCGCCGTCGCCGATCTTCTTGCCGTAGTCGAGCACCACCACGCGGTCCGAGATGTCCATCACCACGCCCATGTCATGCTCGATCAGCACGATGGTCGCGCCGTATTCGTCGTTGACGTCGAGAATGAAGCGGCACATGTCCTGCTTTTCCTCGACGTTCATGCCCGCCATGGGCTCGTCGAGCAGCAGCACCTGGGGCTCCATCGCCAGCGCCCGGCCCAGGTCGACGCGCTTTTGCAGGCCGTAGGGCAGCTGGCCCACGGGTGTCTTGCGGTAGGCCTGGATTTCCAGGAAGTCGATGATGTGCTCGACGAACTCGCGGTGGCGCGCTTCCTCGCGGGCCGCCGGGCCGACGTGCAGTGCCTGCATCAGCAGGTTGCTTTTGATCTTCAGGTTGCGGCCGGTCATGATGTTGTCGATCACGCTCATGCCCTTGAACAGCGCCAGGTTCTGGAAGGTGCGCGCCACGCCCATCTCGGCGACCTGGCGGCTGTTCATGTGCGAGAAGGTCTTGCCGCGGAAGGTGATGCTGCCTTCGGACGGCGTGTAGACGCCGTTGATGCAGTTGAGCATCGAGCTCTTGCCCGCGCCGTTCGGTCCGATGATGGCGCGGATCTCATGCTCGCGCACATCGAACGAAATGTCGGTCAGCGCCTTGACGCCGCCGAAGCGCAGGCTGAGGTTGTTGATGTCGAGAATGACATCGCCTATGGGTTGGGTGCGCATGCGGTTCCTTGGGCTGCGTTAGGCGGCGGCCTTGGCCGCGGCAAAAGTCTTGGCATCCAGCAGGTTGAGCGTCGCGCTCAGGTTGCCGGTGCGCCCGTCTTCGAATTTGACCTGGGTGGTGATGAACTGTTCGGTGCGGCCCGCGTATAGCGCGTCGACCAGCACGCCGTACTTGTCGGCAATGAAGTTGCGCCGCACCTTGCGGGTGCGTGTCAGCTCGTCGTCGTCCGGGTCCAGCTCCTTGTGCAGCACCAGGAAGCGCGCGATCTGCGTGCCGGCCATGCCGTCCTCGCTTGCCAGGTCGGCATTGACCTTGGCAATGCATTCGGCGATCAGCGCCTGGACCTGGGGCTTGGATGTCAGGTCGACATAGCCGCCATACGGCAGGCCCTGGCGCTCGGCCCAGTTGCCCACGGCCTCGTAGTCGATGTTGATGAACGCGCAGACCTGGTCGCGCTGGTGGCCGAAGCACACCGCTTCCTTGATGTGCGAGAAGAACTTGAGCTTGTTCTCGATGTAGTTGGGCGCGAACATCGCGCCGGCGTTGGTCTTGCCCACGTCCTTGGCGCGATCGATGATGCGCAGGTGGCCGTCGGCGTCGATCACGCCGGCGTCGCCGGTATGGAAGTAGCCCTGCTCGTCAATCGCTTCGGCCGTCGCGTCGGGGCGCTTGTAATACTCCTTGAGCACCGACACGCCGCGCACCAGCACTTCGCCGTTGTCGGCCAACTTGAGCTCGATGCCGGGAGCGGCCTGGCCCACGGTGTGCAGCTTGACCTGGCCGTTGTGCTGGATGCAGACATAGGCGCAGGTCTCGGTCTGACCGTAGAGCTGCTTGAGGTTGATGCCTATCGAGCGGAAGAAGCGGAACAGGTCGGGGCCTATGGCCGCGCCGGCGGTGTAGGCCACGCGAATGTGGGACAGGCCCATCACGTTGCGCAGCGGCCCGTAGATCGCAAAGTCGCCCAGTCGGTAGAGCACGCGGTCCATGAAGCCCACGGGCTTGCCGTCGAGAATGTCCGAACCCACGCGCCGGGCCAGTTGCATGCAGCGCTCGAACAGCCAGCGCTTGGGAGCGGCCGCGTCTTCCATGCGGATCGACACCGAAGTCAGCATGCCTTCAAAGATGCGCGGCGGCGCGAAGTAATAAGTCGGGCCGATTTCGCGCAGGTCGATGGACACCGTCGCTGCCGATTCGGGGCAGTTGATGGTGAAGCCCGCGACCAGCCACTGGGCGAGCGAGAACAGATGGTCGCCGACCCAGGCCGGCGGCAGATAGGAAATGACGTTGTCGCTGGCGTTGAGCCCGTCGACCTGGACCCCGCCCATCGCCGATTGCGCAAAGCTGGCATGGGTCTGGCACACGCCCTTGGGCTTGCCGGTGGTGCCCGAGGTATAGAGAATGACAGAGACGTCGCTGGGCTGGACCTGGGCCAGGCCGGCTTCCCAGGCGCCGGGATGCCGGGCGTCCCATTCGGCGCCGCGCGCAATCAGCTCGGCGGTGCTGATCAGGCCGGGCTGGTCGTAATGGCGCAGTCCGCGTGGATCGTCATAGATGATGTGGCGTATGCCGGGAACGCTTTCGCGGATCTCCAGCAGCTTGTCGACCTGCTCCTGGTTCTCGGCAAAAGCGAAACTGATGTCGGCGTCCTGCAGCACGAACACCATCTCGGCGGCCACCGCATCCTGGTAGAGCGGAATGGGCACGCCGCCCAGGCTCTGCACGGCGACAAAGCCCATGTAGACATGGGGACGGTTGTCGCTGATCAGTGCGAGGTTCTGGCCGCGGGTGAAACCCAGCGTCGTCAGGCCGCAGGCGAAGTGGCGTACTTCCTGGGCGACCTGCTGCCAGCTCCAGGTCTGCCAGATACCGTACTCCTTCTCCCGCAGCGCAGGCGCGCCCGGGCGTTCGGCGGCATGCTTTTGCAGCAAATGCGGGAACGTGGTGGTCATTGCGTTTCCTCGGAAAGTGAACAGCCTGGGCTTGGCATAAGCAAAGGCGGATATTGCTTGGTTGGGTTCGATCTTAGGAAGGGGTTTGACGCTTTTTTGTCTTGGCGACGACAATCCGGGGGAAACTCCTTAGCGGGAAAACGCGTGCAGCGCCAGCCCCCGTTGTCGCCGCAGCCGGTGGGAAATCCCCGATCGGCAACTTGGGGTTTGCGCGCCATGCTCCTGAACATGAGCCACGACATGTCCTTGCACCAGCGCCGCCGCGAACCCACGTCCCAGGAATTGCGCAATATCTCCTGGCTGAGCGTGCTGCAACCGCATGAACGCGCGCGCGCCGAGGCCGCGCTGCTGGTCGGCGACGCCTTGCCCGGCGACTACATCTGCCGCGTCGGGCGGCCCGTGACCTACTGGTTCGGCCTGGTCGAAGGCCTGCTCAAGATCTGCGCCGACAACGACCAGGGCCAGACCGTGACCTTCACCGGCGTGCCGCCCGGCGGCTGGGTGGGCGAAGGCACGGCCGTCAAGCGCGAGCCCTACCGCTACAACATCCAGGCGCTGCGCAAGAGCGTGGTGGCCGGCCTGCCCATAGACACCTTTCATTGGCTGCTTGACCATTCGCTGACCTTCAACCGCTTCGTGCTGGAACAGCTCAACGAGCGGCTGGGCCAATTCATCGCGGCGCGCGAGAACGACCGCATGGGCAATCCAGAAGTGCGCGTGGCGCGCAGCCTTGCGGCGTTCTTCAATCCCGTGCTTTACCCGGGCATGGCCCAGGTGCTGCGCATCACCCAGCAGGAGCTGGCGTACATCGTCGGCCTGTCGCGCCAGCGCGTGAACGAGGCGCTGGCCAATCTGCAGGACCAGGGCGCGATACGCATCGAGTACGGCGGCCTGCGCGTGCTCGATCTCGCGGCGCTGCGCAATGCGCAATTCATGGCGGCGGCGCATGCCGAGAGCGCGGTGGCCGGCGCCTGAGCCCGATTGCCCCTTGGCCTTGCTAGGCTAATTGCCGCGCCGGGCGCGGCAGCGGGCGCTGGCTGCACTGTGGGGCTGCTGGTTTTCACCGTCGTCCAGGTTACATAACGTGTGGTAACAAGCAGCCGCGGGGCAGGGCGGCGACAATAGCGGCAAATGTCTTCTTCCCCATCTTCCCCCCGCACGCCTGGCTCCGGCCCGCGTGCCACCCTGCGCATCAACTCCCAGCCGGCAGCGCCGGCACCCGCTCCCCGTTCCTCGGGTGGCGGTGCGGGTGGTCGCCCAGGCAAACCCGGTGGCAGCCGTGATGGCGCCGCCCGTTCTTCCGCTCCCTACGGTGACCGCCAGCGCGGCCCGTCGGGCGCACCGCGCTTCGAGCGACGCGATGATCCGCGTGGCGGCCCGCGTCAGGGCGGCCCGCGCCAGGAT
>JBBKVU010000492.1:0-2678 GCA_037968595.1 Comamonas sp. | reverse complement strand
CTCCCAGGGCGCGGCCCTTGCGGCGGCTTGCTGAATCAGGGCCGGCCGTCCAGCAGATCGACTTCCGTGCGCATGTCCTGCACCAGCCGCTGCACCGCGGCGCCGTCCAGCAGGCTGCTCATGCCCACGGCCACGACGGTGTGCGTGAGCTGCCGGCGCGCATTGAACACCGGCAGCGCCACCACCGTCAGGCCGCGCACGAAATGGTCGCGATCCAGCGCCCAGCCCTGGCGCTTGGCGAGCTCGACTTCGTTGCGCCAGGTGGCAAACGTCGGGGCGTCGTCCCAGGCAATGGCCGCGTAGATCTTCTTGAGCTGGGCCTGTGTGGCATCGAGTTCGGCGGCAATCAGCCGGCCGGTGGCGCTGACCAGGCTGGAGAACTGGCTGCCGACATCGGTGTGCAGGCGAAACGGCTGATTGGACTTGGACAGCGCCAGCACCACCACGCTCTGGTGCTGAGTGACTTCCACGCCCATGGCCGTGACGCCATGCCGGGCCGCGAGCCGGTCCAGTCCGGGCTGCACGCGCTGGGCGAAACTGCCGCCTTCAAGCACGCTGCGCGCCAGGCTGATCATTCCGCCGGCGAGCGTGTAGCGCTTGGTCGCGCTGTCCATCTGCACCAGGTCCTCGCTGACCAGCACGCGCAGGATGTGGAGGCAGGTGCTTGGCACCAGGCCCAGCTGGTCGGCAATTGCCTTCACGCCCAGCCCGGGCTGGCTTTCGCCCAGCAGCCGCAGGATCGCTATCGATCGGCTGACGGCGGGCACGGGCCGCACGCGCTGGGGTTTCGGTTGACTCGGTTCACTGACCATGCTGCGGGTTTTCTGCGGGCTGCGACGCAATGTCGGGCTGTCCAGCTTACCCGATGCCGCGCGCGCCGCAGGCGCCCAGGCCATGTCCAGCGAAATCATGGCGCGCTCCTTTGCTCCACGGCCTTCATGATGGCCTGGGCCTGCAGCACCGGCGCGCCGTCCACGCTGGCCAGGCCCTGCAGGAACAACAGGCTGCGCGTGCGCCGCGTGATGCGGGCGCGCACTTCGACAAACCCGCCCTCGGCCACGCCGGCCAGGAAGTGGCTGTCAAGCTGCAAGGTCAGGCAGGGCACGCGGCCCGCGGCCTGCCAGGCAATGGTGCTGAGCGCATGGTCCATCAGCGTGAGCAGCGCGCCGCCATGCAGCATGCGGGCCGGGTTGAGGTGCTGGGCCTGCACCTGCAGACCGTAGGCCCAGTCCTGGTCTTCTCGCCGGCTCCACAGCGGGCCGGCCAGGCCCATGAAGCCGGGGAGTTCGTGCGGTTTCCATCCTTGGGCCTGCGCTTGCATCGCTACGCCCTCAATCCGCCTTCAACCCCGCCGCCGAAATCACCACCTGCCACTTCTGGCGCTCGCTGCGGCCAAAGGCTTGCAGGGCTTGCGGCGTGCCGCCCGCGGGCTCGAAGCCCAGTTCCAGCAGGCGTTGGCGCGTTTCGGGGCGCTGCAGCGCCTTGTTGAAAGCGGCGTTGAGCGTCTGGATGATCTGCGCCGGCGTGCCCCTGGGGGCGTACAGCGCATTCCAAGCAATCACGTCGAAGTCGGGAAAGCCCTGCTCGGCAATCGACGCCACGCCGGGCACCAGCGAGCTCGGTTGCCGGGAGGTGACGGCAATCGCGCGCAGCTTGCCCGACTGCAGGTGCGGGCGCAGGCTGGTGGGCGTGTCGACGATGGCCGTCAGCTGGCCGCCGATCAGATCGGTGATCGCAATGCTCGCCCCCTTGTAGGGAACGCCGAACAGCGGCACGGCCGAGCGCTCCTTGAGCAGCTCGACGACCAGGCGCGCGCTGGTGCTGGGCAGGGCGATGTCGGCGCTGCGCGGCGCGGCCTTGACCGCGTCGACCAGCTGCCTGGCCGTGCTCAGCGGCGAATTGCTGGCCACCGCCAGCACCATGGGAAAGGTACCCACCATCACCACCGGCTCGAAGTCATGGCCCGCATTGAAAGGAATCTTGGTGTAGAGAAACTCGTTGAGCACATGGGTGGCGTTGGTGCCCATGGTCAGCGTATAGCCGTCGGGATGCGCCTTGGCCGTGGCCTCGGTGCCCACGTTGCCGCCGGCGCCGGGGCGGTTGTCGATGATGATGGGCTGGCCGAGATCGCGCGAGATCTGGTCGGCGAGATAACGCGTGGCGATGTCCGTGCCCTGGCCCGCGGGGTAGGCGACGATGATCTTGATGGGTTTCGATGGGTAGGTCTGCGCCTGCAGCGCGGCCGAAGCCGCCAGCCCCATGACGGCGGCCCATCCCAATATGATGCGTTTCATGTCTGTCTCCTGGTGATGCCAACTGTTTTTTTCCGCCCGGGGTACGGCTCCGGGCAGCGGCTTTTCTTCTGTGGATCAGTGTTGGGGGATGGCATGGCCCTCCTGCATTCTGCGGGCCGAAGCCTGGGCCGGCGCCTGTGCCAAACCCTCGGCCTGGGCTTGGCCCGACCCTGGCTCCCGTGCCCGCCAGCTGCGCGCGAGGATCGCGGCGCGGTCCTGGTCGAGATGCGGCGGCGCCGCCCCCGGCACCGCGGGCGTACCCATGAGCCGCACCGGTGAACGTATGCCCGTGTAGTCGCCGCGTCGCACCAGAAGCTGCCGGTGCTGGGTATGCGGATGCTCGAGCGCGGCGACTACACGGGCATACGTTCACCGGTGCGGCTC
>JBBKVU010000491.1:0-2627 GCA_037968595.1 Comamonas sp. | reverse complement strand
TGGAGTTGCGACAACTGCTGCGCCAGCAGCTCTTCGGTCTTCAGGCGCTGCCAGGCCGGATGGCTGTGGTCTTCGAGCGTCGCCAGTGCCACGTCGGGCGTGGGGTTATGCAGGAAACGCAGCGCGTCGCGCAGGCTGAACAGCGGCTGCAAGCCGTCTGCGCCGAACGTCTGGTGCACGGGCGGCGCGGCCTGCGGCGGCAAGGTATCGCTCAGATCGGCGCGCTGCAGTGCGCTGGCAATCGCGCGCCGCAGATAGGGCTGGGGCAGGCCCGCCACCGTGGGGTAGATGGGCGTGAGCGCGGCCGGCAGCTCGCCGCCGGCCAGGCGGAATGCCGGGTGCATCATCTGCCGCCCCCAGAAGCCGCCCTTGATCTCGCCGCGTATGCGCAATTGCGCGCCCACGGCAAGGGTCTTCTGGTGCGAGGGATAGAAGCTGAAGAAGCGCAGCTCGCAGCTGCCCGTGCCGTCCTCCACCTGCACCACCAGCTGGCGGCGCGGGCGCAGTTGCACTTCGCTGGAAACCACGGTGGCCTCGATCTGCACCGTGGAGCCGTCACGCGCGTTGCGCAGCGGCGTGATGCGGGTTTCGTCCTCGTAGCGCAGCGGCAGATGCAACGCCAGGTCGATGTCACGCGTCAGCCCAAGCTTGAGCAATGCCTTTTGCGCGCTGCTGGCGGAGGCTTTGGACGGGGCGGAAGACGGGGCAGGCATGTACGGCTGGCAATCTCAGTCAAATGGAAAAGGCACAATAGCGGGACCGCTTGCGCGCAAGCCGCGCATCGCAACATGGCACGACAGTCCGAGTAAAAAGGCTACCATGCGCCGGTCCACATTTCGTCAGGTTACCTTTCACGCCCCGCTCCCATGCTCAAGCGCCTCAATGTCCAGCACCTCTCGCAGGGCATGTATCTGCACGAATTCTGCGGATCATGGCTCGCGCACCCGTTCTGGCGCAGCCGTTTCCTGATCAAGTCGGCGGAAGAGCTGGCCAAGCTGCACAGCGGCACCATCCAGGAAGTGTGGATCGACGTGCGCAAGGGCGCCGATGTGCCCGCCGACGTGGAATGCCTGGTCTACGACCCCGACACCGCGACCTTCATCAACCCGCCCAACACCCGCTCGGCCCGCGCGGAGCGCCCGCGCTCGGCCCATGGCGCGCACCGCAGCAGCATGGACGAGGAACTGCAGCGCGCCGCGAGCCTGTGCCAGCGCGCCCACCCAGCCATCAGCCAGCTGTTCACCCAGGCGCGCGACGCCCAGGGCCTCGACATCCACCCCGTTTACCGCCTGGTCGAGGACATCACCGACTCGATAGAGCGCAACCCGAGCGCGCTGACCAGCCTGGTGCGCCTCAAGGAGGCCGACCAGTACACCTATCTGCACTGCCTTGCGGTCTGCGCGTTGATGGCGGCACTGGCCCGGCGCCTGGGCCTCGATGACCACAGCGTGCGCAAGGCCGCGCTGGCTGGCCTGCTGCACGACCTGGGCAAGGCCAGCATCTGCCCCGAGATCCTGAACAAGCCCGGCCCGCTGGATGACTACGAGTTCGCCATCATGCGCACCCACTCGGCCAAGGGCTGGCAGATGCTGCAGTCGATGGAAATCGACCCGGCGGTGCGCGACGCCTGCCTTTATCACCATGAGAAGATAGACGGCACGGGCTACCCGCACCAGCTTGCGGGCGAGAGCATTCCGCTGCTGGCGCGCATGACGGCCATCTGCGACGTCTATGACGCCGTGACTTCCAACCGCCCCTACAAGCGCGGCTGGCCGCCGGCCGAGGCCATTCGTCGCATGGCGCAGTGGAGCCGCACCCATCTGGACCACAAGCTGTTCGAAGCCTTTGTGCAGACCGTGGGCATCTACCCCGTGGGCTCGCTGGTGCGGCTGCATTCCGATCTGCTGGCGGTGGTGATCGAGCCGTCTGAGGTTTCGCTGCTGGCGCCGCGCATCAAGGTGTTCTACGCCATCAAGACGCAGCAGCGGCTCACGCCCTACATGGTCGACCTCGCCGCCCTCACCTGCGACGAGCGCATTGCCACGCACGAGAATCCCGACGACTGGCCGTTTGACGACCTCGAATCGCTATGGCGCCCACGCGCGCCCAGCGAGCAGCCGGTGACGGCCTGAAGCGGCAGGGCAAAGACAACAAGGGCCGCGGCCGTATCGTTTCTTTGCGACAATTCCGGCTCCTTTTTTGACCCTTGGAACGGGCCCTGTCCGGCCCTCAAGTACTGCATGCCTTCCAGCCCTCGCGCCTTCACGCTCAGCGACTTCGACTTCGAGCTTCCCGAATCCCTCATTGCCCAGCATCCCACGCCCGAGCGCAGCGCCTCGCGCCTGCTTGACGGCCGCGCCGCGCCTTCGGTGCACCGCATCTTCCGCGAGCTGCCCGAACTGCTCAACGCCGGCGACCTGCTGGTGTTCAATGACACGCGCGTGCTCAAGGCGCGGCTGTTCGGCGAGAAAGCCAGCGGCGGCAAGCTCGAGCTGCTGATCGAGCGCGTGCTGGAGGGCGGCCAGGTCGTGGCGCACATGCGCGTCAGCAAGAAGCCTCTGCCCGGCGCGCGCATCCACATGTGCGGCGGCCTGCGCGCCGGCGGCTTCGATGCCCTGCTGCTGGGC
>JBBKVU010000490.1:0-11554 GCA_037968595.1 Comamonas sp. | reverse complement strand
CGGCACATTCATGTCTAGGGACTGGTGCAGCGTCGGGGTGGTGGGCGCGGAAGGACGCGTGTGGAAGGCCGGAATGGCCAGCTCGGCAATCTCGCCAGCGTCGCGAAAGCCGCCGTCGGTGACCACACCGGCCACGCCGCGCACCTGCAGCCGGCGTATCAGGATGGCGCCGGCTGAGGCGGCGCGCGCGTCCTTTCGGCTGTCGAACACCAGCACCGCGCCCGGCGGGCAGTCTTCGACCGCCTTGCGCTGCGGATGCGCGGGATTGGTGAATTCGGCCAGGGTGTTGAGGTCTTCGCGCGCCGGCATGTAGCGCAGCGTGAAGGCCGGGCCGACCATCGTCGGCTTGGCGGCGCCGCCCACGGGCAGGGCGCCCTGGACGACTTGGTTGCGTAGTCCGCGCTTGTAGAGGCAGGTGCACAGCGTGGCAATGCTCACTTTTTGCAGCAGGGCGATGGTGGCGGGAGAAGTGCTGGGGAGGTTCATGCGTCCGGTCCGTCAAAAAATTGTTTTGCATTCTAGTGTTCTAGAATGCGTAAACGATGCCGGTGGAAACCCTTGGCTTAGAATCAAAGTTTCATCCCCGCAAAACCCATGGCCCGCCCCAGCTTTGTTTCCGCAGCCACCCTGGAAGGCATTGCTTCCCTGCAGCCCTATGACTCGGCAGAGGGCCGTGGCAAGGCCGCGGACTTCGTCTACGCGGCCTTGCGCCGCGCCATCGTCGAATGCATGCTGCCGCCGGGCGCCGCCTTGAACGAGCCCGTGGTGGCCGAGCAGTTCGGCGTCAGCCGCAGCCCCGTGCGCGAGGCCTTCAGATCATTGGCCGCCGACGGCCTGCTGGACATCTTTCCGCAGCGCGGAAGCTTTGTGTCGCGCCTGGAGCGCGCCTCGCTCAACGACGCGCTGTTCGTGCGCGAGGCCATAGAGTGCGCCGCGGTGCGGCTGGCCGCCAACGCGCCCCTGCCGGACAGGAAGACACTGGCCAGAATCGTCGCCCGCCACCGCGAGGCCTTGCGCTTCGAGGACCGTGATGCCAGCCTGGCAGTCGACGAGGATTTCCACCGCAGCATCGTGCTGCTTGCCGGCCATGCCTCGGCCTGGGGTGTGGTGCTCTCGGCGCGCACACGGCTCGAGCGCCTGCGCCGGCTGGCGAATAAGACGATTCGCGGCAGCGAAGAGTCGGTGGAACTGCACGATCAGATCGCCAACGCCGTGATTGCCGGCGATGCCGACCTGGCCGAGAAACTGCTGCGCGAACATATCCGCCAGGTCAAGGGATTCATCGACCGGCTGGCAGAGATCTATCCGGCTTACGTGGCGTAGAGCGACCCGAGTGCGAAGGGCCAGCGCCTGGAATATCTTGCCGCGTGACGCGGGCACAGGGGCTTGAAACCGCTGTTTTCCCATTTCACCCTTCGCCAAGTCGCTGATATGCGGCGCTGGGCCGTACTGGCACTCCTGGCCGGAAAGGCTACACTTGCGTTCCACTCTCAGTTCGATGAACTTGATAGGGTTCTACGCATGAAAATAGATAGGACGAAGGGCCAGAACGCAGTGTTCACGACATCATGCAGACTTGCGCGCCAGCGCCAGTAACCCAGACTATTGATGTCATCGCGCATGTCCAGCAACTCTCCAATGCATGCGGCGGCCACTACAACTGCTGCAGGCAAGATCATGTTGGCGTATTTGCGCAAGGCTAACCTAGCCACTAAAAAAATGGTAATGCCTACATAAATATGAAGCGCATCTTTGGACAGTCCGGTTGCACTGACGATTGCGAGTTTGAAGCTTTGAACAGCGGTTGTTTCCATCTGCTTTGTCCATCTCTGGCATGCAAGGGGTACCAAGCATATCGTGTTTCGAGTATTTGTCTGCAGCCATTTAAATAGCTGTTTTGGATCGAGTCCGTCAGTTCGACTCTACTATTAGCAGACATTCGACCGCCAATTGGCGGTATGAGCCGCGTGCCCGCGTGACTGGCTGACTGCTGTACCCCCAAGACCGGTCATTGAAGCTGGAGGCTGGTCGGATGCGTCGATGACTGCTTCGTGATGCGTCGATGACTGCTTCGTGCCGCGCACTGTGGGCTCAGATCCGGGATGGGAACGACGGCATCCGCTTTTGGAACTGGATTCAACCGGCCGCCCCACTTTTCCAAGTCTATACTTTCGGACTCGTCAACCTGCGGCACGCGAAAAGATCAAATGAAAGCAAGGAAATTATTCAGCGCTTTGCTAGGAGTTTTGGTTTTCACCCAATCAGCACCTAATTTTGCCCAAAGCAGCAATGGAAAAAATCTCTACACACAGAGATGTGCCATATGCCATGGGGGAGATATCAAGGGGACGGGGCCATTGGCCAGGAAGAGCAAGCCTCCCACGCCTGATCTCACAACCGCCGCTTTCAAAAAGCGGCTTGAAGATTATCCGGGCGTCATTGTTTCGTCGGTAATACTCCGGCCAAATGGAGACCTGATTCCAAGAACGTTGCGGGAGAATGGTGTGAAGCTTGCGCCACACCAATGGACGGTTCAGGATTTTCGCGATTTGAATAAATACATGAGTGACGTGATCTCAAAAAGCCGATGATCGTGCGTTGTCAGCTGGACTGTGCTGCCATGTGTACGGCAGCTACTTTCGGGCAGAGGCGCTTGAGCGTCAGCTTAGAGTTGACAGGAAGCGATCATTCGATCATGGGCATGAAGAGCCAGGCAGTTGAGAGCCCGGTTCCGAGAGTGAAGCAGCCATTCAGGATAAATGGCGCTGAACAACTGGTGTTGGCTGTTGCTGCAGTTAAGGTGCAGGATCATGAATGTGACTGAAGCAGTCGCCTGAGAAAATGCCTTCAAGGACTGCTTCTGGCCGAGAGCGCCATTTCATCCATGCAGCCCAAGCAGCCCCTGACCTCTTTGCCCTGCCAATCAAACGTCTCTTATGAGACCTTCTCGCGAATCCACACTCCGAAGGACTCCACTTTGAGTGCGCGATCCTAGATCGTCCCACAAGGTCTGGGGTCCGTGGGAGGGTGAACCGATCCGGCCAACCGCACTTGCATCAAGTCGAGCAGCGCCCTCACACGCCCAGTCACGGAATGTCGATGGCTGTAGGCGCCCAGCAATTGCAGTGGCGCGGGCTGCAGGTCTAGGCGTACCTCCTGCAAGCGACCCGCGGCAAGGTCTTCCTGGCAGGGGTAGGCCGCCACAATTGCGAATCCTATGCCTTGGCGTGCGCCTGCCACGGCCAGTTCTCCGCTGTTGACGCGGTAGCGACTGCGGACCGGTACCTTGACGATTTCACCCGCAGCGTTTTGAAACTGCCAGGGCTGGCCCTTCAGCGCACTGAGGGTGGTGATGCAAGGCAGAGACTTCAGTTCGCGCACATGGCTTGGCATGCCGGTCCTGGCCAGCAAGGAGGGGGCGGCAACCACGATGCTGGGCAGTGTGGCGAGTTCACGGGTGATGAAAGCACTGTCCTCCTGATGGCCCCGGTGGAAGACGATGGAAAGGTCGACATCTTCTCGAAGTACCTCCAGCCCGGTCATGCGGGTATCGCATTCGAGCTCGATGCCTGGATGGAGGCTGCAGAATTCGGCGAGGATGGGAGCCAGCAGCCTTGGCGCCTCTCCAGGCATGCACATCTTCAGAGGACCACGCAGCTCACGCTGTACCGCACCAAGCTCTTCCTGCGTGGAGAGCAGGGTGTCGAGCAAGGGCTTGGCTCGTTCATAGAGCAGTCGACCGGCTTCCGTCATACGCAGGTGCCGAGTGCTTCGCTCCAGCAGGCGTGTGCCGAGTCTGCGCTCCAGTGCGGCAACGTGGCGGCTGACGTTGGAGGAAGGCATGGCCAATAGACGCGATGCCCCAGCAAAGCTCTGCTCATCCACAACTGCCGCATAGACACGGACAGCATTCAGATCGAGTGCAGCGCGCATTGATTATCCCGATTGAGGTATGAGAAGGTCCCATTTTTGCATGCTAGTTCTCTGTAGTGGCGAAATTTAAGATGCTCTTTTGCCCGATGTGATGCAGTGGACCGTGCCTCGGGCAGCGTATGAACAAGGAGAGCTTCAGCATGGAAATTGGAATACTTGGTGGCGGCATTGCGGGCCTGAGCGTGGCACTGGCATTGCGCAAGCAGGGTTACAACCCTAGGGTCTATGAGCGCCGTGCGGTGCCGGCAACCATGGGTGCCGGCGTGACGCTCTGGCCCAATGCCAGCTTTGTGCTGGAAGAACTGGGATTGCTGCAAGACATTGCGGCCATTGGCGGTCGACCGCTGACAATGCGTCGCCAGGATGCTGCGGGAAATCCACTGGGAGGCCTGGATATTGGCTTGCTGGACCGGACGATGGGATACCCAACCTACACGGTGCTGCGCAGGCAATTGCAAGAGGTGCTGCTGGACCATGCGGCGCGGCTGGGGATTCCGGTGGAGTTCGGGCGCCGGGCGGTGGCCATTGAGTTGGATGCCCATGGCAGAGCCATTGCCCATTTCGAGAATGGCGCGAGCATCCGCCCGGATTTGCTCATTGGCGCCGACGGCCGCATGGAGTCAGTGGCGCGCAAGTTTGTCGCCGGGGACAACACACCAATCTATCAAGGCTTTGTGAACTGGATCGGCGTGGCGCAAGCGCCGCATGCGATGGTGGACGATATTTCGATTCAGGACTTCTGGGGGGCGGGCCAGCGCTTTGGTTGCGTGGCGATTCGCCGCGAACTGGTGTATTGGGCGGCAGCGCAGGCACGGCCCCTGAATGAGGCCACGCCCACCGCAGATATGCGCCAGGAGGTCGAGAATCTGTTCGCGCAATGGCCTCAGCCGGTCTCCCGAATCATCCGTGCCACGCCCGTGGATGCCATCCGGCTGATTGCGGTGCATGACCTGGAGCCACTGCATACATGGAGCCGGGCGAATGTACTGCTAGTCGGGGATGCCGCACACGCGCCGTTGCCGACGTCGGGGCAAGGAGCCTGCCAGGCGCTGGAGGATGCGTGGCATTTGGCCCGGTGCCTGGATGGTGCCAGTGGAGGCCTGGAAGAGATCTTCCAGGTGTTTGCGCAACTTCGCGCTCCCAAAACCGCAAGGCTGGCGGAACAGGGCCGGTTCTTCGCACGCGGGTTGTTCGACACAGATCCTGATACCTGTCGCATTCGCAACGAGAGGGCAAAGGCGTCCGATCCGGTGCGTGACGTGCAGGTTCTGGCAGCCGGATGGGGACAGGAACTACCGATGCTTGGTGGCGCTGACAGCACAGCAGTGGAGGGAGGCGGCTATGGCAGCCTGTACCGCATTGAATGACGGGTGCTGGCTTCCGCACGGATAGAAAGCCATGTCCCCAGTGACGAAAACCAAGCGGCCGGATGAGCTTTACTGGCGCTGGATGTAGTTCATCGGGTTTCATGCAGAGGCTGCTTTCCATGCATCCGGTCAGCTTGAATGTCTGCACCAGCCGGTAAGCGTTCACAGCAGAAATTGGTCATCGAAACTCACACGGCGGCTCAGCGTCGAGACTGCCAGCTCGAATCTACTAGCAGCAGACATTCGACCGCTAAATGAGGGTCTGAACCTCCTGCCCGCGTGGCTGGCTGACTGCTGTAAGTCCCAAGACCGGTCATTGCAGCCGGCGGCCGGCCGGATGTGTCTATGACTGCTTTTCGGCGAACAAATCCCAGACGCAATATCAACGACAGAAGGCCTGCTTCCAATGCAGTGGGTGGTTTGCGCTGCGTTCCTGAACCCTGCTGGCTTCGCCGGGGCGCAGCCAAGCCCGCCCTTGCGCTTTATGCGCCGGGGACGGCTTACACCGTTTGGGGGAGTTGCTTAAAGGCGGCGGGGCGGGCCCGACACCCTATGCTTGCAACGCGCGACGATCGAACGGCGCTTTAGCGGTCGTCAAGCACCACGCGATTGCGCCCGGCTTCCTTGCCGCGGTACATGGCTGCGTCGGCACGGGCAATCAGCGCTTGCACGGTTTCTGCCGGGCGGTACTGCGCAAGGCCCAAGGTGCATGTCACATGGAGATCCGGATGGACCATGTGCGCCCAGGGCAAGGATTCGGTGTGTTTTCGAATGCGCTCCAGAAGCACCTGCGCTTGGCGCAAGCTCGTGCCGGGCAGCACCAGCAGAAACTCCTCGCCGCCATAGCGGCCCGCGCAATCAACGGCGCGAAGCTGCGTGGAAAGCAGCTGCCCGAAAGTACGCAGCACCTGATCGCCGCCCTCATGGCCATAGCGGTCATTGACCTGTTTGAAATAGTCAATATCCACCAGTGCGATGCAAAGCGCGGAACCGTTGCGATGGGTGGTCTGAATGCATTGCTGCAAGCGTTCGATAATGCCGCGGCGGTTCGCCAGACCGGTCAGATCATCCTTTCGCACCAGTTCCTCGATCTGAGTCAAGGCCGCTGCCAGTTTTTCATTGCTCGCGCTGAGGCGGTACTGCATGCTGCGAAAGTAGGTGACCAAAATACTGCAGCGAACCACTGCCCCGAACATCACACCGATGGCCAATATCTGGCCTGCGCGCGTATCCGTCGTCATGCGCATATCCGGTCCCAGCCAGGCAATGATGCCAGCCACCGCAATGAGTGTGCCGCCCCATGTCATCCAGAAACTGGTGCGCCGGCGGGCAAGAAAACCATCCGTGCTGAAAACCAGCAGCATTACCAGGGCCTGAAACGCCACTTGCGGAACGGCGATGAGCAAGCCCAGAACACCACTGACCGCCAGCAGTTGGTGCAGCAGAAACAAGCCAGGATCGCGCCGGGAGCGACTCCAGCCACTGGAGTAAGCCCAGGTGATGAACGCCATGCCAGAGCCTATCCACAAGCCGTAAACCAATATGGCCTTCAATGGCGCGTAGCCGGCCCAGCTATGGCCCAGAAAAAGGCCGAAGGCATACAGATGGCTCAACAGCACGGAGGCATGCAATTGCCATGTGCGACGACGCCAGCGTTCCAAATGCTGTACCTCATCCGTCAGCGGCGACGACGACTCGGGACCCCAGAAAAGGCGGCCAGGGGTATTTGCACGGGGAGATTCAATTGCAGGCATCGGTGGGTGCTGGTTTCTGACGGTCGTCGATATTGATTATCGTGTCCTTTGCCGCGAATAAAACGACCCAGAAAATCAATCGATTTCTCTTGCGAGCAGGCGGTTTTGCGCCGGCCCTGCAAACCGCATGCATCTTTTGCGACGATGAACGCTGGAATGCGCTCCGGCGCTCGCCATTTGCAACCCACTCGCCCGCGTGCGTGCCGCTGCAGCGGCGGGCCGGGAAGTCAGCCGCGCAGCAGCACCGAGTCGGCCGCGTCCATGTCGCGCACCGCCTCGTGGAATACCCGGCGCAGCCATTCGATGCCTGGGTCACGCGTGCGATAGCGGTGCCATTGCATGGCCTGGCACATTTCGCCCAGCGCCACCGGCACTTCGCGCACCACGATGGGCAGATGGCGTGCTGCCTGGCGCGCAAGCCGGCTGTGGATGGTGGCGACGCGCTCGGTGCCGACCACCAGGGCGGGCGCCGAGGCAAAGCTGAAGCTGGTGACATCGATGCGCCGCTCCAGCCCGTGGCGCTTGAACAGTCCGTCTTCCAGCGAACTCGCGTTGGTCGCTGGCGGCATTGTCAGCACATGCCCGGCCGCGACGTAACGCTCCAAGGTCAGTTCGCCTTGCGCCAGCCGGCTATCGCGCCATAGCACGCACTGAAAGCGCTCGCTGAAGAGGTCTTCGGTCGGGTGGCTGGGCGAGCAGTACTCGCTGGGCATCACCACCATGTCGACTTCGGCGCGGTCCAGCGATCGCGTGGGTTCGAGCACCTGGGGCAGCAGTGAAAAGCGGATGTCGGGGCCTTGCGCATGGGCGCGTGCCAGCACGTGCGGAATCAGCGTCGCCAGCGTGAAGTCGGAAACGAAGATGCGGAACTCGCGGTCCGAGGTCGCGGGCACGAACTCGGGCTTGGCCGCCACCGTGCTATCGATGCGCAGCAGCACATCGCGCACCGTGTCCTTGAGCACATCGGCGCGCGGCGTCAGCTCCATGCGCCGGCCCACCTGCACCAGCAGTTCATCGTCGAAATAGTCTCTGAGCCGCGCCAGCGCATTGCTCATCGCCGACTGGCTCATGTGCAGCCGTTCGGCCGCGCGGCTGATGCTGGCTTCGATCAGCAGCACATCGAGCGCCACCAGCAAGTTGAGATCAAGTTTGTTGAAGCGCATCGGGGTCTCCTCGGCCGGCATCGTAATCGCTTGCCGACGCGCGCGGGTTAACCCGAAAAGTATTTGCGCGGTCGATGGCTGGGATGGATTCAAACCATTTTTCAGCATGAAGGCCGCTTCCTACACTCGCCCCACTACTAGAAAAAACGCGGTGTAGGCCCAAAGCGGAGCCAGCCGATGTCCGGCCTGCAAGGCCCCATGCAACGGAGACAAGCCCTTGATGACCACCATCCCTTCCCCCCGACGCGGCGGGCCGGCGCGCACGCTGCTGGCTGCTGCCACCGCGCTGCTGGCCAGCGGCGCGAGCCAGGCCTTCGAGTTCGACACCGGCAATCCCGACGTGAAGATCCGCTGGGACAACACGCTCAAGTACAGCAACGCCTTTCGGCTCAAGGACCGTTCGCCCGGGCTGTCGAGCACGCAGTTCGGGCCGGCGGGCGTGGTGGGAGCCAACAACCTCAACCAGGACGACGGGGACAACAACTTCGGCAAGGGCCTGGTCTCCAACCGCGTGGATCTGCTGAGCGAACTCGACGTCAGCGGCCGCAACTGGGGCGGGCGCATCAGCGCCGCCGCCTGGTACGACAGCGTCTACCACCGCGCCACCGACAACCCCGGCATCAGCGCCAACCATTCGCCCGCCAGCGAGTTCACTTCGGACACGCGCACGCTGATGGGCCGCAAGGTCGAGCTGCTGGACGCCTTTGTCTTCGGCAAGTTCGATCTGGCCGACAAGCCCACGACCGTGCGTCTGGGCCGGCACACGCTGCTGTGGGGCGAAAGCCTGTTTTTCGGCGTCAACGGCATTGCGGGCGGCCAGGCGCCGCTGGACCTGATCAAGCTGCTGTCGGTGCCGAACTCGCAGTTCAAGGAAACCGTGCGGCCCACGGGCAAGCTGTCGGGCCAGGTGCAGTTGTCAAGCGATGTCGCCGTCGGCGCGTACTGGAACTATCAGTGGGAGAAGACCCGGCTTGCACCCGTCGGCAGCTATCTGGCGACCAGCGATTCGATGGGGCCGGGCGCCGAGCGCATCAACGCCGGGCCCACGGGCACGTTCGCGCGCCAGGGCGATCTGGATGCGCGCGACGGCGGCCAGGGCGGCCTGCAACTGCGCTGGCGCGTGGACGCGATCGACACCGATCTGGGTTTTTACGCCATCCGCTACAACGCGACCACGCCCAGCAACATCTGGAACACGCTCAGCGGCGCGCCGCCGGCGCTGCGCGCCAGCAGCTACCGCTGGGTCTACCACGAAGGCGTGAGCGCGTTTGGCGCGAGCTTTGCCAAAGCCGTGGGCGAATGGGGCCTGGCGGGCGAAGTCTCGGTGCGCCGCAATGCGCCGCTGTCCAGCAGCGGGGTGTCGGTGATTCCCGCGATCGGCGTGGGCACGCGCTACGACAACCGCGACAACCCGGGCTACGCCGTGGGCGAGACCGGTCATGCGCAGTTCTCCTGGCTGGCAAGCCTCGGGCCCAGCTTCATTGCGCGCGAAGCCAGCTTTCTCGGCGAGATCGCCTGGAACCGCCGGCTCAAGGTCACGCAGAACGCGCAGATGCTCAACCCCAACACCGACCGCGACGCCACGGCGCTGCGCATGGTCTACGCGCCTTCGTACCGCCAGGTCATGCCCGGGCTGGACCTGACGCCCAGCGTCGGCATCGGCTATGGCTGGGGGCGTTCATCGGCCGTGGGCCCGGGCTTTGCCGTCAACAAGGGGGGCGATTTCAACATCGGCCTGGCGGGTGTCTACCTGGGCAAGTGGACCGGCTCGCTGAACTACGTGCACTACCTGGGCAAGGAAGGCCCGACGCTGGACAACAACAACAACACCCAGTTCCGCCAGGCGCTCAAGGACCGCAACTTCCTGAGCTTCTCGCTGCGCACGACTTTCTAAGAACCATACGGAGACAAGACATGAACCATTCCACGATTCCCGCCGCCGTGCTGGCCGCGGCGCTCATGGTGGCGCTGGGCGCGCAGGCCGGCGTCACGCCCGAGGAAGCCGCCAGGCTCAAGACCGAACTCACGCCCTTGGGCGCCGAGCGCGCGGGCAACAAGGACGGCAGCATTCCGGCCTGGACCGGGGGCTACACCACGGCCATGCCCGGCTTCAAGAACGGCGGCCGGCGCGGCGACCCGTTTGCCGGCGACAAGCCGCTGTACTCGATCAACGCCGCCAACATGGCCCAGCATGCCGAGAAGCTGACCGATGGCACGCAGGCGCTGCTGAAAAAATACCCGAGCTTTCGCGTCGATGTCTACAAGACCCTGCGCACCGCGGCCGCGCCGCAATGGGTCTACGACAACACCTTCAAGAACGCGACCACGGCCAGGCTCGATGGCGAAGTCCTGCGCGACGCGTTTGGCGGCATTCCATTTCCCATTCCCAAGAACGCCAAGGAAGTCATTGCCAACCACGAGATGCACTGGCGCGGCGAGGCCTGGCAGACGGATTTCCGCGGCTATCTGGGCACGGCCAACGGGCAGAGCGTGCTGTCGGTCGAAGCCACGGGAGACTTCCAGATGCCCTACTACGCCCAGGGCAAGGAGGCCAAGTACAACGGCGAATACTGGATGATCCGCATGCTCAACTCGGGCCCGCCGGTGCGCGCGGGCGAAGCCCTGGTCGGCCGGCAGAACGTCGATCAGGACAAGACCGCCAGCTGGGTCTACCTGACGGGCCAGCGCCGCGTGCGCAAGCTGCCCAACGCCTGCTGCGATACGCCCACGCCCGCGTCCAGCGGCGTCGCCAGCTTTGACGAGGTCGATGTGCTGAGCGGCCGTACCGACCGCCACGACTGGACCATCGTCGGCAAGCGCGAAATGCTGATTCCCTACAACAGCAACCGCATGCACACGCCCGAGAAGGACAGCGAGCTGTTGATGGCCAACCACTTCAACCCCGACCATGTGCGCTGGGAACTGCACCGCGTCTGGGTGCTGGAAGCCACGCTCAAGCCCGGCCAGCGCCACCAGGCCACGCGTTCGCGCTATTACGTTGACGAGGACACCTGGGTCGCGGTGCTTGCCGACCGCTGGGACGCCAAGGGCCAGCTGTGGAAGACAGTCTGGTCGCACCCGGTGGTGATGCCCGATCTGCCGGCGACCACGCCGCAGCAGCAATGGGGTTTCAACGATCTGATCAGCGGCGCCTGGTATGCCAGCGGCGTGGTCAACGAACGCAAGCAGCACTACCGCATCGTGCCGAGTCGCGCCGACTCGCATTTCACCGCCGAAGCCATGGCCGCCGAAGGCGTGCGCTGAGGCCATGATGTTCACTTCCTTGACAAGCGCGCCGGCCTGGCGCGCAGGCGGGGTCGCGACCCTGTGCGCCGGC
>JBBKVU010000489.1:0-3906 GCA_037968595.1 Comamonas sp. | reverse complement strand
GCGCGCGGCCGTGGGCGCTGCCACGGGCGCTGGCGCGGGTGCGGTCTTGCCGATGCTGGCCGGGCGAACGGATTTGGAGCCGCCCATGCGTTTGGCGTGGGCCAGGCTAGGCGCGAGCAGCGCGGCGCAGGTCATGGCAAGCACGGAAACAGTGGCGCGGTAAGAAATGTTCACGGAGATTCCTAAGTGAAAAGTCAACAGTCGAGGTGACCCATGCGAAGACCGGCCCCGGGTGCTTGCGCAACCAGGTTCTCGGGCTCACGGAAAGTACATGGGGGAACTGCGCCGGAATGCAAGCGTTGCTGGGGAAAAACCAGGTAACGATTGGTCAGCGCAGTGCGCGCGCTTGGAAGAAGTCGTTTTATGCGCGCTGACGTTGATTCTAGGCCGCTGGCGCCGCGCCGCCTGGCAAATGACGCGGCGCGGCGCGGGCCTTTGCCCGGCGCGCCTTGTTCAGCGGCCTTTTGCGCGACATTTTGCGCGGCCGCGGCGCTCTCAGCGCAGGATTTCCAGCAGCCGGTCCAGGCCGCCCTGGTTGATGGCGATCTGCGCTTCGGCGCGCACGCGCGGCTTGGCGTGGTAGGCCACGGACAGGCCTGCGGCGGCCATCATCGGCAGATCGTTGGAGCCATCGCCCACGGCAATGCATTGCTTGGGATCGATGCCCAGCAGCGAGGCCACTTCAAGCAGCGTGCGGCGCTTTTCGGCGCCGTCGCAGATGTCGCCCCAGGGCTGCTCCATCAGTTCGCCGGTGAGCACGCCGTTGGCGCTGGCCAGCATGTTGGCGCGCACGAAGTCGATGTTCAGCAGACCGCGCACATGCTCGGCGAAATAGGTGAAGCCGCCCGAGACCAGCAGCACCTTGAGGCCGGCCTTCTGGCAGGCATCGACCAGCGTCTGCGCTCCCGGCGAGAGCTGCAGGCGCTGATCGCGCACGCTGGCCATGTCGGCTTCGGTCACGCCCTTGAGCAGGGCCACGCGCTGGCGCAGGCTTTCCTTGAAGTCGGTGATCTCACCGCGCATCGTGGCCTCGGTGATGGCCGCGACTTCGGCTTTCTTGCCCGTGGCGTCGGCAATCTCGTCGACGCACTCGATGGTGATCAGCGTCGAGTCCATATCAAAGGCAATGAGCTTGTAGTCGCTCAGACGCAGGGGCGCAGGGGTGCGCTGGACCATCAGGCCGGGGGCAAATTCGGTAGCGGCGCTCATTGTGGGGCGGTGGAATGCAGAAGGTGAAAAAAGTGCCGGCGCGCAAGCACCGGCATGGGGTGCGTATTATCGCCTCGAGCGCTGGATACGGGCCCGGCTTGGGGGTTACTGCGGCACCAGGCCCGCGGCCTTGACGAGTTCCGCATGCAGCTTGATTTCCTCGGCAATCGTCTGCTGCAGCTGCTGCGGCGTGGTGGGCGCGACTTCCATGCCGTTTTCACCCAGCTTGGTCTTGATGTCGCTGGCGAGAATGCCGTGCACCGCGCGGTTGAGCTTGTCGATCACCGCCGGCGGCGTCTTGGCCGGTGCAAGCAGGGCCACCCAGGCCGACAGGTTCAGATCGGCAAAGCCGCTTTCCGCCATGGTGGGCGTGTCCTTGAGCACCGGCGAGCGCTGCGGGCTCAGCAGGCCCAGCGCATGCAGCTTGCCCGACTGGATATGCGGCAGCGCTTCGGGCAGCACCGCAAACAGCATGTCGACATTGCCGGCCAGCGTGTCGTTGACCGCGGGCGCGCCGCCCTTGTAGGGCACATGCAGCATGCTGGCCCTGGTGCGGGTCTCGAACATCAGCGCCGCCAGGTGCTGCGGGCTGCCGTCGCCCGACGAGGCATAGGTCAGCTTGCCCGGAGAGGCCTTGGCGGCCGCCAGCAGGGCCGCGACGCTGGGGAATTTCTGCCTGTCCTTGACCACCAGCACCATGGGCTGGTTGACCAGCTTGGTGACGGGAACGAAGTCCGCCTGCGGGTCATAGGGCAGGGACTTGAAGATGCTCTTGTTGGTGGTGAGGAACGAGGCCGGGGAGACCGTCAGCGTGTAGCCGTCGGCCGGCGCGCGCGCCACGGCGGGCAGGCCGATCTGGCCCGAGGCGCCGGCGCGGTTTTCCACCACGAAAGGCTGGCCCAGCTCGGCCGCGAGCTTCTGGCTGACGACGCGCGCAATCATGTCGGCGCTGCCGCCCGCGGGCAGGGCGACCATCACCTTGACAGGACGTTCGGGGTAACTGCCCTGGGCCAGCGTCGGCAAGGCTGTGCCCCCCGTGGCAAGTGCGCAGGCGAGGGCGGGAATCAGGCGTCGAAGTGGCATGGCAAGGCTTTCGCAAAAGAACTCAAAGCAGGCGGTCTGCCTGCACAAGAGCTTTTGCAAATCTTGTGCCAGCCCGCGTAGTTCGTGGGCCTTTTTTTCCTTGACGCTGTGGTTTGCGCCACATGGCAAGGAAACACCCGAGGCGCATGAGCCGCGCCTTCGGGTATTTAGGCGCTGACGGCCTCGCTGGCCTTGAGCGGCTGGCCCAGGCTTCTGAGCACGTCGCGCACCAGCTGGGCGCGCGCCATCGGGTCGGGCAGGGCGCGCTCTATGCGCAGCTTCTCGTTGCCCGCCAGCTTGATGTGCTTGTTTTTCTGGATCAGGCCGATGATGTTCATCGGATCGATAGGCGGCTGGGGCTTGAACGTGATGGTGATCACGCCCGGCGCCGCATCGACCTTGACCACGCCATAGGGCTGGCTGAGCACGCGCAGGCGGTGCACGTCGACCAGCGTCTGGGCCTGCGGCGGCAGCTTGCCGAAGCGGTCGACGATTTCCTCGAGCAGGTTGTCGATCTGCTCGCTGGTTTTGGCCGTGGCCAGCTTCTTGTAGAACGACAGCCGCAGGTGGACATCGCCGCAATAGCTGTCGGGCAGCAGGGCCGGCGCGTGCAGGTTGATGTCGGTGGACACCGACAGCGGCGCCAGCAGATCGGGCTCCTTGCCCTCCTTGAGCGAGCGCACGGCTTCGGACAGCATCTCGTTGTAGAGCTGGAAGCCGACTTCCATCATGTTGCCGCTCTGGTTCTCGCCCAGCACTTCGCCCGCACCGCGGATTTCCAGATCATGCATGGCCAGATAGAAGCCGCTGCCCAGTTCCTCCATCTGCTGGATCGCGTCCAGGCGCTGCTGCGCCTGCTTGGTCAGGCTGTCGATGTCGGGCACCATCAGATAGGCATAGGCCTGGTGGTGGCTGCGGCCCACGCGCCCGCGCAGCTGGTGCAGCTGGGCCAGGCCGAACTTGTCGGCGCGGCTCATCAAGATGGTGTTGGCGC
This sequence comes from Comamonas sp., assembly GCA_037968595.1. Lineage (GTDB taxonomy): Bacteria > Pseudomonadota > Gammaproteobacteria > Burkholderiales > Burkholderiaceae_C > Comamonas. The sequence continues at coordinate 620 of JBBKVU010000489.1, read as the reverse complement.
TGGGCACGTCGATGCCGGTCTCGATGATGGTCGAGCACAGCAGGATGTTGTAGCGCTGGGCAACGAAGTCGCGCATCACGCGCTCGAGTTCGCGCTCGGGCATCTGGCCGTGGGCCACGGCAATGCGCGCTTCGGGCAGGATTTCCTCGAGCTTCTGGCGGCGGTTCTCTATGGTCTCGACTTCGTTGTGCAGGAAATAGCACTGGCCGCCGCGCTTGAGCTCGCGCAGCACGGCTTCGCGGATCACGCCCGTGCCTTCGTTGCGCACGAAGGTCTTGATCGCCAGGCGGCGCTGCGGCGCGGTGGCAATCACGCTCAGGTCGCGCAGGCCTTCGAGCGCCATGCCCATGGTGCGCGGTATGGGCGTGGCGGTGAGCGTGAGCACGTCGACTTCGGCGCGCAACGCCTTCATCTGCTCCTTGTGGCGCACGCCGAAACGGTGTTCCTCGTCAATGATCAGCAGGCCCAGGTCATGGAATCTTGTCGACTCCGACAGCAGCTTGTGCGTGCCGACGACGATGTCCACCGTGCCGTCACCGATGCCCTTGATGGCAGCGGTGATCTCCTTGCCCGAGCGAAAGCGCGACACCTCGGCCACCTTCACCGGCCACTTGCTGAAG
>JBBKVU010000488.1:0-4922 GCA_037968595.1 Comamonas sp. | reverse complement strand
CACCACCTTGCCCCATGTGAGCCGCGCGACACATCGTCGGCCGCGCGGCTCACATGGGGCAAGGTGGTGCGGCCCAGGCCGTCGGCGGCGCGCACCAGCGCCTGGGTGCCCGTGGCGATCTGCTCGAGCGGCCCGTCGGGCGCATTGATGCGCTGCACGGTCTGGCCCAGGTCGTTGGCCACCGCGGCCGTGCTCTTGCCGGCCTGGTCCAGCGACTGCAAGGCCTTGCGCGCGTCGGCCGTGAGCGCGGGAATGTCGGACAGCGCGGGATCGAGCTTCTGGCTCAGCGTCTGCTGCACGCCGGCCGTGAGATCGCGCACGCCGGCGGCGGCGCCGGCAATGTTTTCCAGCGCGCTGCTGAAGCGCTGCTGGTTTTCGTCGCCCAGCATGTCGTTGAGGCGGCGCGTGACTTCATCGACGCGGCCCAGCAGCGCCGGACCCTGGTCGGCCAGCATGCTCAACGGCGAGGACTTGAGCCACAGGCGCGGCAGGCCGCTGGCGCCGGGAGGCAGCTGCGGCTGGGGTTCGGCGGCATCGTCAAGCTGCACATGGGCCAGGCCCGTGACGCCCTGGTAGCCCAGCACGGCAAAGGTGGTGGGCGAAATCGGCGTCTCCGTGCCCACGGCAATGCGTATCAGCACATTGCCCGCGGTCTGGGGATCGAAGCCGATATGCACGACCTTGCCCACGGGCACGCCCTTGTAGCGCACGGCGGCCTGGGGCTGCAGGCCGCCAATGCCGTCCTTGGTGGTCAGTTCGTACTGGTTGTACTGGCTGTGGTCGCGGGTGAGCCACATGGCGAGGCCGGCCAGCAATGCCGTCACCAGCACCACGAACAGCCCCGCCGCCATTGCATGCGACTTGTTTTCCATCAGGTTTCTCCTGCGGCCGCCTGGCCGCTGCTCAGGGGCGCCATGGCACGCCGGCCCCGCTCTCCCCGGAAAAAGGTTTCGACAAAGGGATGGTCAAAGGCCGCGACTTCGCGCGGCGGCCCGGTGACCAGCACCTTCTTCTCGGCCAGAACGGCCACGCGCGAGGACAGCGCGAACAAGGTATCGAGGTCATGGGTCACCATGACCAGCGTCAGCCCCAGCGCCGCATGCAGCTCGCGCAGCAGCTCGCAGAACTCATCGGCGCTGGTGGGGTCTAGCCCGGCCGTGGGTTCGTCGAGCAGCAGCAGCGGCGGGTCCATGATCAGCGCGCGCGCCAGCGCCACGCGCTTGATCATGCCGCCCGAAAGGTCGGACGGCATGCGCGCCGCATGCTCGGGCTTGAGCCCGACCATCTGCAGCTTGACCAGGGCCGCGTCGCGGATCAGGTCATCGGGCAGGCTGCCCTGCTCGCGCAGCGCAAAGGCGACGTTGTCGAGCACGTTGAACGCCGAAAACAGCGCGCCATGCTGGAACAGCATGCCCACGCGGCTGGCCGCGCCTTCGCGCCCCATTTCGGACGCCGGCCGGCCCAGCACTTCAACCGTGCCCTTGCTGGGCTTGAGCAGGCCCAGCATCTGGCGCAGCAGCACGGTCTTGCCCGTGCCCGAGCCGCCGACAATGGACAGCATCTCGCCGCGCTCGACCACCAGATCGAGGTCCTGGTGCACGGCAAAGGCCTTCTCGCCCTGGCCGAAAACGCTCCAGAGCCCGGCAATGCGCACCACGGGGGCGGCTGCGGCCTGGGCGCCGGGGGAAGGGGAAATCTCGGTGCCTGTCATCGCGTCAGATGCCCACGTCTTTGAAAAGAATGGCAAACAGCGCGTCGACAATGATCACCATGGTGATTGCCGAAACCACCGACGCCGTCGTGCCCTGGCCCAGGCTCTGGGTGTTGGGCTCGACGCGCAGCCCCCAATGGCAGCCGATCAGCGCGATCAGCACGCCAAACACCATGGACTTGCCCATCGCCAGCCAGAGGTTGGCCGACTCCACGGCCGCGGGCAGCGCCTGGGCGAAGTAGGCGGGTGTGATGCCCATGGTGATGTCGGCAGCCAGCATGCCGCCGGCCAGCGCGGCCAGCGTGGTCCAGACCGCGATCAGCGGCATGGCCAGCGCCAGCGCCAGCGCGCGCGGCAGCACCAGGCGGAAGCCATGCGGAATGCCCATGACCTGCATGGCGTCGAGTTCCTCGTTGACGCGCATCACGCCTATCTGTGCGGTGATCGCCGAGCCCGAACGGCCCGCCACCAGGATTGCGGCCAGCATCGGGCCTAGTTCGCGGATCAGCGAAATGCCCAGGATGTTGACGATGAAGGATTCGGCGCCGAACTGGCGCAGCTGCAAGGCCATCAGATAGGCCAGCACCACGCCGATCAGGAATCCGACGAGTGCCGTGATCGGCAGCGCGGTCGCGCCCATGCTGTAGAGATGGCCGGAAACGTCGCGCCAGGGCGCACGCTGCGGGCGGCGCAGCAGGCGGCCGAAGTCCAGCAGCAGCTGGCCGATCAGCTCGACCAGTTCCTTGAGATGGCTGCAGCCCGCAAGCACCAGCACGCCGAGCTGGTCGATCTGCTGCGAGGGGTGCCATTTGGGCGCGGCCGGTTTCTCGCACTGGCTGTACTGCTCCACGTGCGCCAGGATGTCGCGCTGCGCGTCGCCGGCCTGGAATTCGGCCGGCCACTTTCCGCCCCAGTGGCGCCAGAGGATCTGCGCGCCCACGTAGTCGAGGCGGCCCATGGCCTGGAGGTCCCAGCTGCCGGCCTGGCCCACGGCCTGCAGCTCGCGCTGCAAGCGGCGCCAGACTGCGCGGTCGGCAAAACTTGCAGCCGTCCAGTCGCCCTGGGGCGCTGCGCGGCCGGCAGAGGAGTCGAGCACAACAGAAGGTGGAAGCGAAGGCGGCATCAAGAATCAGTGGCGGCGAGAAAGAGACCGGGCCGATCGGCAACCGGCGGCATCCAGTTTTGCATATTCCGCAGGCCCCGCCACGCAGGACGCGACCTCGTTGTGCACTCTAGCGCAAGCGGCTGCCGTGGGGGAATAAAAAAGGCCTGCGGCACGCCCGGCCCCACGCGCTTTCCCTATCGACAGCGCGCAGCCTATCGGGACAATGGGCCGCAGCCTCTCCAACCAGCGCCTAGCGACCCGGACCCATGAGCGACACCACTTTCGACTACATCATCATCGGGGGCGGCACGGCCGGCGCCCTGCTCTGCAACCGCCTGAGCGCCGATCGGAGCAAGCGCGTACTGCTGATAGAGGCCGGGCGCAAGGACGACTACCACTGGATCCACATTCCCGTGGGCTATCTCTACTGCATAGGCAACCCGCGCACCGACTGGCTCTACCAGACCGAGGCCGAGCCCGGCCTCAACGGCCGCAGCCTGCGCTATCCGCGCGGCAAGACGCTGGGTGGCTGCAGCAGCATCAACGGCATGATCTACATGCGCGGCCAGGCACGCGATTACGACCAGTGGGCCCAGCTCACGGGCGATGACGCCTGGCGCTGGGAAAACAGCCTGCCGCACTTCATGCGCCACGAAGACCATTGGCGGCTGGATGCCGGCGCAAAAGCCGATGCACGTGCCGATGCGCGCTTCAAGGGCCTGCACGGCAACAAGACCAACGGCAGCACCGGCGAATGGCGCGTGGAAAAGCAGCGCCTGCGCTGGGACATCCTCGATGCGTTCTCCCAGGCCGCCCAGCAGTCCGGCATTCCCGCCAGCGACGACTTCAACGGCGGCGACAACGAAGGCGTGGGCTATTTCGAAGTCAACCAGAAGGCCGGCTGGCGCTGGAACACCGCCAAGGCCTTTCTGCGCCCCACCTGCTACGGCCGGGCGAATTTCGAGATGTGGACCATGGCCCAGGCGACGCGGCTGATCGTCGAGACCCAGGCCGACGGCAGCCAGCGCTGCACGGGCGTCGAAGTCGCGACCGGCGACGGCCTCGACACCGTGCACGCGACCTGCGAAGTGCTGGTCTGCGCGGGCGCGATCAACTCGCCGCAGCTGCTGCAGCTCTCGGGCATAGGCCCGGCGGCGCTGCTGCAAAAGCATGGCATTCCCGTGGTCAAGGACCTGCCCGGCGTGGGCGCCAACCTGCAGGACCATCTGCAGATCCGCACGGTGTTCAAGGTGCAGGGCGCGCCCACGCTCAACGTTCTGGCGTCCAGCCTGCTGGGCAAGGCCAGGATAGGCATGGAATACGCGTTCAAGCGCAGCGGGCCGATGAGCATGGCGCCCTCGCAGCTCGGAGCTTTCACGCGCAGCCGCCCCGAGCTGCCCCACCCCAACCTCGAATACCATGTGCAGCCGCTGTCGCTGGACGCGTTTGGCGAGCCCCTGCATGCATTCCCGGCGTTCACCGCCAGCGTCTGCAACCTCAACCCCACGAGCCGCGGCACGGTGCAGATCCGCAGCGCCGATTACCGCCAGGCGCCGGCGATCGCGCCCAACTACCTCAGCACCGACGAAGACCGCCAGGTCGCGGCCGACAGCCTGCGCCTCACACGGCGCATCGTCGCCCAGCCGGCGCTGGCGCGCTTCGCGCCCGAGGAGTTCAAGCCCGGCGTGCAGTTCCAGACCGACGAGGAGCTGGCGCGCCTCGCGGGCGACATCGCCACCACCATCTTCCACCCCGTGGGAACGACCAAGATGGGCCGCGATGACGATCCCATGGCCGTGCTCGACAGCCAGCTGCGCGTGCGCGGCATTGCCGGGCTGCGCGTGGTCGACGCGGGCGCCATGCCGACCATCACCAGCGGCAACACCAACTCGCCCACGCTGATGATGGCCGAGAAGGTCGCCGAATGGATACGCAAGGGCCAGGCTCGGCCGGCCGCCAGCGCAGTGCACGAGCCCGCCCCGCCGGTGCGCCTGCCCGTGGTGGCCTGAACCGGCAAGCCTAGCGGATACCGCCCACATAGCGCTCCACGCCGTCGGGCGGCGGCGACGGGCGATGGGCCGCGGACAGGGCCGCCAAGCCCGACGG
>JBBKVU010000487.1:0-5656 GCA_037968595.1 Comamonas sp. | reverse complement strand
GACCGAGTCGGCAATGATGTCGCGGCTGGGCAGCGAATACAGCATGCCGTCGTGGCCCATGGCAATGCCGTCGTCCACGGCAATGGTGTTGAATTCCTTGGCCACGCCACCCGCGCGCGCGATCTCGCGCGCCACCAGCTGGCCCAGGTCCTTCAGGTGCACGTGGCCGGGCACGAACTGGGTGAAGGAATTGGCAATGGCAATGATGGGCTTGCTGAAATCTTCGTCCTTCATGCCGGTGGCACGCCACAGGGAGCGCGCACCAGCCATGTTGCGGCCGGCAGTGGAAGTCTTTGAACGGTATGCGGGCATGGTGATTATGAGAAAGAGTTGCGGGAAAGCACGTGGGATGGGGTCAATTATGTCGTACCTGCCCCCCCGCTGCTGCCCGCAGGGTCAGCTCAGCGCGGCGGCCGGCGCGTGCCCAGCGCCTGCTTTTGCCTGTCGATGCGCTTGAGGCGGCGTGCCTCCTCCTGATCGACCACGCGGCGCTTGGTCAGGCCGGAGGCATCGGCATAGGCCCACCAGGCCACCGTGATCCCGTAGGGCACGAGCAGCCACCACCAGGACAGTTCGGCCAGCGGCCCGACCTCCAGGTATTTCAGCAAGCTCAGCAACAGCGCAATCAACAGCATCCACATAGAAGACTCCAGGCAGAAGAAACCCGCGGTCCGCGTGCACAGCCACGCACCACTACAATTTCCTGCAGAACAAAACACCAGCCGAAAGTTTACGATGAAGCGCACACTGATCACTCTCGCCCTGGCCTTGAGCGCCGCTGCACCGGCCATGGCCGACCTGGCCTTGGCCAAGTCCAAGAACTGCATGGCCTGCCACGCCGTAGACAAGAAGCTGGTCGGTCCCTCGTTCAAGGACGTGGCCGCCAAGTATGCGAGCCAGAAGGACGCCAGCGACAAGCTCGCAGCGAAGATCCTCAAGGGCGGCGGCGGCGTCTGGGGCCCGCTGCCCATGCCCGCCAATCCGAGCGTGAACGACGCCGAGTCCAAGGCGCTGGCCGCCTGGGTGCTGCAGCAGAAGTAAGAAACCGCAGCACGCCATGCAAAAAGCCGCCCTGGGGCGGCTTTTTTGCGCGGCAGACGTTCTTACGGGAATTCGCGCGCCGCCGGCACAAAGCCGCGGTCCTCGGGTCGGCGATCGCGCAGCTGCTGCTCCAGCTGACCCAGGTAGGCCGCCGTGCTGTTCTCGATTTCCTTGGAACGCAGCTCGGCGCGCGCATCCATGGTTTCCAGGCGTTCGAGCACGGCGTTCTGGCCCTGCAGATGCTGGGCCTCGAGCACGGCGCGCAGCTCGGTGAAGCGCGAAGCCTCGGCCTTGTCGGCGAGTTCACGCTGGGCCTGCAGCTCCTTGGTGTGGCGGCGCGTTTCCAGCAGCACCGAAGTCTGCAGCGACAGCACGTAGGCAATGAAGAACACCCCCAGCAGCACCGTCAGCCCCAGCATGATCACCCCAAGCGGCGCCTGCACCGTGGTCACGCCGAGCTCCACCGTGGAAATGGCCGACAGCGCGGGCCAGTTCAGCGCTGCGAGCGCTGCAATGGCCAACACGATGATGGCCAGGAAGATGGTTCGAAAATGCATGCTTGTTTTTCTCCTCGGTCTGCACGCCGCCAACGACCGGGCGGCTGGTACACCGCGTTTTTACCCCATGCACGGCCGCCATGCGTACCAGCCGTTACAAGAACGAAGCTGTCCTACAAAACCTGGCGGGCAGCGGGCAGCGCTTTCGCGCCCCCGGCTGGCACTCAGTTGGGTTCGGACAGCTGCTCGAGAATCGCCGGATTCTCCAGCGTGCTGGTGTCCTGCGTGATGGCTTCGCCCTTGGCCAGCGCGCGCAGCAGGCGGCGCATGATCTTGCCGCTGCGGGTCTTGGGCAGGTTGTCGCCAAAGCGGATTTCCTTGGGCTTGGCAATCGGGCCGAGGTCCTTGGCCACCCAGTCGCGCAGTTCCTTGGCGATCTGCTTGGCTTCCTCGCCCGTGGGCCGGCCGCGCTTGAGCACCACGAAGGCGCAGATCGCCTCGCCGGTCACATCGTCGGGGCGGCCGACCACGGCGGCCTCGGCCACGAGATCGGTCTTGGACACCAGCGCCGACTCGATTTCCATCGTTCCCATGCGGTGGCCCGAGACATTGAGTACGTCGTCGATGCGGCCCGTGATGCGGAAATAGCCGCGGTCGATGCTGCGCACCGCGCCGTCGCCCGCGAGATAGTAGCCCTTGAGCTCCTCGGGGAAGTAGCTTTTCTTGAAGCGCTCGGGGTCGTTCCAGATGTTGCGGATCATGCTGGGCCAGGGGCGCTTGATGACCAGGATGCCGCCCGTGCCGTCGGGAATGTCGTTGCCCAGCTCGTCTACGATGGCCGTGGTAATGCCCGGCAACGGCAGTGTGCACGAACCCGGCACCAGCGGCGTGGCGCCCGGCAGCGGCGTGATCACATGGCCGCCGGTCTCGGTCTGCCAGAAGGTGTCGACAATCGGGCAGCGCTCGCCGCCCACATGGCGGTGATACCACATCCAGGCTTCGGGGTTGATGGGCTCGCCCACGCTGCCCAGCAGGCGCAGGCTGGTGAGATCGCTGCGATCGGGGTGCACCGCGGCATCGGCTTCGGCGGCCTTGATCAGCGAGCGTATCGCCGTGGGTGCGGTGTAGAAGATGGAGCAGCGGTGGCGTTCTATCATCTGCCAGAAGCGGCCCGCATTGGGAAAGGTGGGCACGCCTTCAAACACGATCTGCGTCGCTCCCGCCGCCAGCGGCCCATAGGCCACATAGGTGTGGCCCGTGATCCAGCCGATATCGGCGGTGCACCAGAACACGTCGTCGGGGCGCAGATCGAAGGTCCAGTCCATGGTCACCTTGGCCCACAGCAGGTAGCCGCCGGTGCTGTGCTGCACGCCCTTGGGCTTGCCCGTGGAGCCGCTGGTGTAGAGAATGAACAGCGGGTGCTCGGCGCCGACCGCGACCGGCGCGCACTCCTTGGACTGTCCGGCCAGTGCTTGGGTAAACGTCTTGTCGCGGCCCTGCTGCATGGAGCATGGCGTGGCCGTGCGCTCATAGACCAGCACCTGGCGCACGCTGGTGCATTCGCCCGAGGCCAGGGCGTCGTCGACGATGGCCTTGAGCGGCAGTTCCTTGCCGCCGCGCAGTTGGTAGTTGGCGGTGATCACGACCACCGCGCCGGCGTCGATGATGCGCTCCTGCACGGCCTTGGCCGAGAAGCCGCCAAACACCACGCTGTGCGTCGCGCCTATGCGCGCGCAGGCCTGCATCGCCACCACGCCTTCGATGGTCATGGGCATGTAGATCAGCACGCGATCGCCCTTTTGCACGCCCTGCGCCTTGAGCGCGTTGGCGAACTGGCTCACGCGCTCAAGCAGCTCGCGGTAGCTGACGCGCGTCACCGTGCCGTCGTCGGCCTCGAAAACAATGGCGGTCTTGTGCTCGACGGGCGTGCCCATGTGGCGGTCCAGGCAGTTGGCGCTGGCATTGAGCTCGCCATCGGCAAACCACTGATAGAACGGCGCATTGGAGCCGTCCAGCGTCTGGCTGAAGGGCCGGCTCCAGTCGAGGTGTTCGCGCGCCAGCCGCGCCCAGAAGCCCTCGTAGTCGGCTTCGGCTTCGGCGCACAGCGCCGTGTAGGCAGGCATTCCCGAGATGCGGGCCGCCTGGGCAAAGGCCGCAGGCGGGGGAAAGACGCGGTTTTCAACCAGCACGGATTCAATCGCAGATGACGACGCACTCATGATATTTCTGTCTCCTTGGCTAACTTTTGCATTGTGCCGCGACTGTCGCCCGCGGGTCTTACACGTCACTGACTGGTCAACGCAAATCCGGGCAGCGCACTCGGGCATGCGGTTCAACCCCAGGCGCAGCCCTGATTCGCCAAGTCCTGCGTCAGCGCGCACCGATACAATCGCGCACCCTATTCCTCGCCTCACCCCACACCCCATGGACACCCCCACACCCTCCGGCAAGCCAGCGGCTGCCAAGATGAACCCGCTGGCCTCCTTCATCTTCGCGAGTCGCTGGCTGCAGGTGCCGCTGTACCTCGGCCTGATCCTCGCGCAAGGCGTCTATGTCTGGCATTTCCTGCTGGAACTGTTGCACCTGGTCGAGGCCGCGTTCGGCAGCCAGACCGCGCTGCAGGCCTTGGTCACCAGCATCGGCTACAAGCCCGACGCGCCGCTCACCAGCCTCAACGAGACGGTGATCATGCTGGTCGTGCTGGCGCTGATCGACGTGGTGATGATCTCCAACCTGCTGATCATGGTGATCATCGGCGGCTACGAGACTTTCGTCAGCCGCTTGAACATCGAAGGCCACCCCGACCAGCCCGAATGGCTCAGCCATGTCGACGCGACCGTGCTCAAGGTCAAGCTGGGGCTGTCCATCATCGGCATCAGCTCCATCCACCTGCTCAAGACCTTCATCAACGCCGCCAACTACGACTCCAAGGTGCTGATTGCGCAGACGGCGATCCACATCGCCTTCCTGCTGAGCGCGCTGGCCATCGCCTACACCGACCGCCTGCTGCGCAGCCCCGCACGCAGCCACTGAGACCGGGCGCCGCGCGCTGCCAGAACCCGCCCCGCAATCCGCGGCGCGGGTTTTTTTTCGCCTTGCGCGTAAAAACCGCGCGCGTGATAGCACAGTCAAAAATAACCATTCATTGACAGAAAAGCACTCAATTCATAGAATAGAACGCTTATTTACAACCTGCCATGCAGGTAATCGAAGCGCTTTTCGCGTTTCGATCCACTTCAGGCGGCGTTGCCTTGGCAGCCCCGTCATCGGGCCGATCGCGGTCCTGATGCCCAGTGGTGCGGCTTTCACCGCTCCCTGGATCGCCAGCCGGCCGACAGGTTTCACTCCGTGTCGCGCTCTGGCGTCTTGCCTGGCTCTTGCGTGCTCCCCGCAGCACCATTCGAGCCGGTGCTGCGCTTACGCATTTCCGGTCTGCACCGGTTCCTTCGCGGGACCGCTGCGGCCATTGCATCAGGTTCTGCCTTCGGTCCGAGGGCCTTCCGCACAAACCTCCCGGGATTTGTGCAGAGGGTCCCTTGCACGCCAGCGTTTTCTCGCAAAGCGCTGGACTGTATTCAATCCAACAAAAGGGAGAGAGAAACAGTGGCCAAACAGATCACCATCGAGCATGTTTTCAAAGTCTTCGGCGATGCGCCGCAGGATGCGCTGGAGCTCGTCCAGCAGGGTCTGAGCAAATCGGACATCCTCGCGCGCACCGGCCAGTCCATCGGCGTCTTCGATGCCGATTTCCAGATCGAAGCCGGCGAAATCTTCGTCATCATGGGCCTGTCGGGCTCGGGCAAGTCCACGCTGGTGCGCATGCTCAACCGGCTGATCGAGCCCACGGCGGGCCGCATCCTGGTGGACGGCACCGATATCGGCACGCTCAGCCCCAAGGACCTGCGCGCGCTGCGCCGCAAGGACATCTCCATGGTGTTCCAGTCGTTCGCGCTGCTGCCCCATGTGACGGTACTGGACAACACCGCCTTCGGCCTGGAGCTTGCCGGCGTCGACCGCGCCGAGCGCCAGGCGCTGGCCCAGGCCGCGCTTGAACAGGTGGGCCTGGACGGCTGGGGCGCCAGCTACCCCGACGAGCTCTCGGGCGGCATGCAGCAGCG
>JBBKVU010000486.1:0-6805 GCA_037968595.1 Comamonas sp. | reverse complement strand
TGCACAGCCAGCAGATCGTTGTCCGAGGTGCGTCGCGTTTCCGTCCAGACCTTGAGAGCCCGCGAACCATGCTCTGGTCGACGCTGCTCCACCGTATTGTCGTAGAGGCTGGTGAATTGCGGCTTGGTCAGTTGCCAGCTTGTGCCACGTGCATCAACAAATTCCGTGGTGTTTCGACCGCGCCCAAACGCGGCCGCCTCTACCCGCACCAAGCGCATGCCGCACAGTTGATCAAGCGCGGACACGGCCTCTGGCAATTCCTGCATCAGTGCATTACAGCGCTCTGATGTGAATCTTGGCAAAGCATCAAAAGGCCAGCGCCGCTCCGACTCTTGGATGTGGTTAGCGTCTTCCACGCTTCCCGACTCGGTTTGCCACGCACAAAGGAACGAGTACACACGTTTCAATGGCTTGGCTCCGACTGCCTCCGGGTCGAAAGCCTTCGCGTACCCGGCGTCCAGCAGTCCGATCAAGGCCAACATCCACTGCCATGGACTGGCTTTGCAAAGTGCAACCCAATCACCGTCAACCAACCTCTTTCGCATAGCCTTGTAGTCGCCTTGCGGATCCAGGCGGACCGCGTCTGGCATGGCCCAACTGGCCGGCACGTTGAGGTGCTCTGCCATGGGGTGCGAACCTGATGCGACCGACGCCCCCCAAAGTGAAGCCACACAGCCGCGCAGACCGACGCCGACAGCCGCGAGCGCAAGCGCCACGCGAAGGAATGAGTCTTTATCGACCTCGTCGGCCGATGCCGAAGCGGAAGCCGGATACATTGCACGGTACAGCGAAACCATCAGTGCCAGCTCGGGCCGCAAAGGTTTCTCATGTTCCGCCGGACGCTCCAGTTCCAGCCCTTGCAATGACCAGAGCGGCAATCGCGCCAGCACATCCGGAAACACCCGGTGCAGCGCATGACGCAAGTCATCGGCGCTACGTCTTTGCAGACGCAGGGCCATAGCACGGCTCTCGGCTTCAATCAGCAGCAAATGCCGCACCTGAGCGTGCAAGTTCTGGTCTGATGGATAGGTTGACAGCAGCTCCAACGCTCGGCGCACCGTTGACGGCAAATCGCGTGAGGTCATCCTTTCCGTCTCGACCTGTGCCTCGGAAAGATATGCGCCTTGCAACTTGCGAAGTTGTTGACGCAGGACGTAGTGCGTTCGGCGTCGTCTTGGCCTTCGCGCACGCCCACCACCTGCACCAGGGGGAACTGCTCTTCAAACAGGTGCAGAAAACCCGCTTCGCGCTCCTCATGGGCGCGGTAGCGCAGTGACCCAACAATCATCGCCACATGCGCCTTGCGGCTGTGGGCCAGCGGGCCCATGAAGCGGGCGATCAGGTAGGCGGCGGTGCGGCCCGCGGCGCGGTTGTCCAGGCCCACATAGGCCGCGCGGCGCGAACCCGAAAGATCCGAGATCAGCGTGATGGTCGGCACGCCCTGGTCCGCCAGCAGTCCCACGGCTTCGCGCACGGACGGGTGCTCGAGCGCCATGAACGCAATGCCGTCGCAGCGCTCGCCCAGGCGCAGCAGGCGCGCGGCCAGCTGCTGCGGGTTGAAGCTCTCGAACTGCTCGCTGCGGCATTTGACGTTGAACGGTGCCAGATGCTCCTGCGAATAGCCGACGGTGTCGCCCAGCATGCGGATGAAGCGGTTGTTGCCGTCGGGCAGCAGAAAGCCCAGCCGCATGGGGGCGGCCGCGAGCGCGGCATACAGCCCGGTCTCAGGCAGGTAGTCGAGCTCGGCAGCGGCCTTGAGCACCTTTTGCGCGGTCGCGTCGCGCACGCCCGCACGCCGATTGAGCACCCGGTCCACGGTCGCGGTCGACACCTTGGCGGCACGTGCGATATCGGTCACGCGCGCACGCTGGGGTGAACTTTCCAATCCATCAGGGTCAACCCGCATACATCAAAACCCATCATTTTTATGATTTGACGCCTTGCCGCTCAAAACCTATCGTTGCGTGGCTTTCATCTAATGATGCATCAAAACGCATCAAAAATAAATTGGAGACAACCATGGCCGAAGTCACCCGCCGCAGCGTTCTGCGCAGCCTGTCCGCCGTTCCCGCCGCGTCCATTGCCACCGGCATGGCCGGCTTTCCGCTGGTCGCGCGCGCCGCGGAGTTCTCGTACAAATACGGCAACAACCTGCCGGTGACCCATCCGCTGAACATCCGTGCACAGGAGGCGGCCGACCGCATCCTCAAGGAAACCAAGGGCCGGGTCGAGATCAAGATCTTCCCGAACAACCAGCTCGGCGGCGACACTGACATGCTGGCCCAGGTGCGCTCGGGCGGCATAGAGTTCTTCACTCCCTCGGCGCTGGTGATTGCCACACTGGTGCCGGTCGCGGCCATCAATGCCACGGGCTTTGCTTTTTCCGACTACAACCAGGTCTGGTCGGCAATGGACGGCAAGCTTGGCGCCCATGTGCGCGCGGCCATAGGCAAGATGCGCCTGTATGCGTTTGACAAGATGTGGGACAACGGCTTTCGCCAGACCACCAGCAGCAAGGCGCCCGTGGCCAGCGCCAAGGACCTCGACGGCCTGAAGATCCGCGTTCCCGTGAGCCCGCTGTCGATCTCGATGTTCAAGGGCCTGGGTGCCGCGCCGGCGAGCCTGCAGTTCAGCGAGGTGTATTCCTCGCTGCAGACAAAAATCGTCGACGCGCAGGAAAACCCCCTGCCCATCATCCAGGTCGCCAAGCTTTACGAAGTGCAGAAGTTCGCCTCGCTGACCAACCACATCTGGGACGGCTACTGGTTTGTCGCCAACGGCCGTGCCTGGGACCGCCTGCCTCCTGATCTGAAGACCATCGTTGCCGCGGCCATCAACGACGCCGGCATGCAGCAGCGCGAAGACATCAAGAAGCTCAACGACTCGGTGATCACCGACCTGCAGGCCAAGGGGCTGCAGATCAACCGTCCCTCGGCCGACAGCTTCCGCGCCAAGCTGCGCGAATCGGGCTTCTACGCCGAGTGGAAAGGCCGCTTCGGCAACGAAGCCTGGGGCCTGCTCGAACAGACGGTAGGCAAGCTCGCCTGACCCGCGCGGGAGGCTGTGCCCTCCCGCTGACCCGCTCCCGAACGCCATGCCCGCGCCTGCGCGCCGGCTTGGCCCTGCCCCGAAGAAAGTTCCGTTCATGTCACACGCCCCTGCCCTTGACTCCCAAGCGCCGCCGGCCAATCCACTCAGCCGCGTGGCTGGCCGCGTCGACCTGCGCCTGGGCGCCGTGATCGAAGCCATTGCCGCGGCCATCGTGCTGGTGGAAATCGTCATCCTGTTTGCGGGTGTGGTCGCGCGCTACGTGCTGCATGCGCCGCTGGTCTGGTCGGACGAGCTCGCGTCTATCTTCTTCCTGTGGCTGTCGATGCTGGGCGCGGTCGTGGCGCTGCGCCGCGGCGAGCACATGCGCATGACGGCCCTGGTCAGCAAGGTCAGCCCGCAAACGCGCGGCCTTCTCGAGGCGCTGGCAATTGCCGCCTCGCTGGCGTTCCTGGGGATGATCATGCATCCGGCCTATGAATACGCCGACGAGGAGTCGTTCATCGTCACGCCGGCGCTTGAAATCAGCAACGCCTGGCGCGCTGCGGCGATTCCCGTGGGCGTGGGCCTGATGGGCGTGTTTGCCGTGCTGCGCCTGCTGCGTCTTTGCACTTTGCGCCAGATCGCCATCACGGTCGCCGCGACGACAGCGATCATTCTTGCCTTCTGGCTGGCACAGCCGCTGTTTGCCACGCTGGGCAAGCTCAACCTGGTGGTGTTCTTCCTGATCGTCGTCGCGGTCACGGTGTTCTCGGGCGTGCCGATTGCGTTCTGCTTCGCGCTGGCCACCTTCGGCTACCTGGCTCTGACCACGCACACGCCCATGGTGGTCATGGTCGGTCGCATGGACGAAGGCATGTCCCACCTGATCATGCTGGCCGTGCCGCTGTTCATTTTCCTCGGCGCGCTGATCGAGATGACGGGCATGGCCAAGGCCATGATCCAGTTTCTCGCCAGCCTGCTGGGCCATGTGCGCGGCGGCCTGAGCTATGTGCTGATAGGCGCGATGTACCTGGTGTCCGGCATCTCGGGCTCGAAGATTGCCGACATGGCGGCCATCGCGCCCGTGCTGTTTCCCGAAATGAAGAAGCGCGGCGCCAAGCCCGGCGACCTGGTGGCGCTGCTGTCGGCCACGGGCGCGCAGACCGAGACCATTCCGCCGTCCATCGTGCTGATCACCATTGGCTCGGTCACGGGCGTGTCGATTGCCGCGCTGTTCACCGGAGGCATGCTGCCCGCGCTGGTGCTGGGCCTGTGCCTGTGCACCGTGGTCTGGTGGCGTTACCGCAAGGAAGACCTGAGCGGCGTGACGCGCTACAGCAAGCGCCAGATCGGCAAGTTCTTCATCATCGCGCTGCCGGCAATTGCCCTGCCCTTCGTGATCCGCGCGGCCGTGGTCGAAGGCGTGGCCACGGCCACCGAAGTCTCGACCATAGGCGTGGTGTATTCGGTGCTCGCCGGCCTGCTGGTCTACCGCCAGTTCGACTGGCGCCGCCTCAAGCCCATGCTGATCGAGACCGCCTCGCTGTCGGGCGCCATCATGTTCATTGTCGGCTGCGCCACCGCCATGGCCTGGGGCCTGACGCAGTCTGGCTTTTCCACCGACCTGGCGCAGATGATGGCCGACATTCCGGGCGGCGCCTATGGCTTTCTGGCGATCTCCATCGTTGCCTTCATCGTGCTGGGCTGCGTGCTCGAAGGCATTCCCGCCATCGTGCTGTTCGGCCCGCTGCTGTTCCCGATTGCCGTGCAGGCCGGCGTGCACCCCGTGCACTACGCCATGGTCGTGATCTTCGCAATGGGCATAGGCCTGTTTGCACCGCCGATCGGCGTGGGCTACTACGGCGCCTGCGCAATCAGCAAGGTCGACCCCAACGAAGGCATGAAATACATAGGCGGCTACATGGCCGCGCTGCTGGTCGGCCTGGTGCTGGTCGCGGCGATTCCCTGGATCTCCACGGGCTTCCTCAAATAAGCGCCGCACGCGCTGCTTCTTCACCTCACTCTTACACGGAAAAAACATGAGCCGTCATTTTGGAGAAATTCGCCAGCTGGGCTACGTCGTCCACGACATCGAAGCTGCTATGGAATATTGGAGCAAGACCCTGGGCGTGGGGCCGTGGTTCTACAACCCCAAGGTGCCTATCGAGAACTACCGCTACAACGGCCAGGCGCATGCGCCGCACAACTCCGTGGCGCTGGCCAACTCGGGCTTTGTGCAGGTCGAGCTGATCCAGACGCGCAACGACGTGCCCTCGATGTACCGCGACTTCCTGCAGGCCGGGCGCACCGGGCTGCAGCATGTTGCCTACTGGACCAACAGCTACGACGCCGACCTCGAGCGCCTGCTGCAGCAGGGCTTCAAGCCGGTGATGAGCGGCGAGGTCGGCCAGAACGGCCGCTTCATTTACTTCGACACCGAATACCACCCCGGCACCGTGATCGAGCTGTCCGAAGTCGCCGGTCCCAAGGGAAAGATGTTCGACCTGATTCGCGCTTCGTCCGAAACCTGGGACGGCGTCACCGACCCCGTGCGCCCTTTCCCCGACCTGAGCAAACTCTGAGCCTGCCGCCCCATGACTGCCGACCGCTTCGAAGCCACCTACCTGATTGAAACGCCCCTGGCGCCTGCCCACGTCGCTGAAGTGATGGCCGGCGAACAGTCCTGTGGCACCTTTACCCGCGTCGAAGGCGAGACCGACGCGCTGCGACTGCGCGCGCGTGCCACGGTCGAGTCCATAGAGGAACTCGAATCGGTACACGCGCCCAGCCTGCCCAATGCGCTGCTCGAGCGCCAGGGCCGCAGCGGCCCGTGGCGGCGCGCGCGCGTGCGCATCTCGTTTCCCGTCGCCAATGTGGGCGCCAACCTGCCGACGCTGGCCGCCACCGTTTCGGGCAATCTCTACGACCTGGGCGAAGCCAGCGGCCTGCGGCTGGAAAGCCTGCGACTCCCTGCAGGCTATCGCCGGCAGTTCGACCTGCCCCAGGTGGGCATTGCCGGAACCCGCAGGCTGACCGGCGTGGCCAGCGGCGCGCTGGTCGGCACTATTCTCAAGCCCAATGTCGGCTTCTCACCCGAACAGACCGCCGAGCTCGTGGCGCGGCTGTGCGCCGCCGGCGTCGACTTCATCAAGGACGACGAAGTCTGCGCCGACCCGCTGCATGCGCCGCTGGCCCAGCGCGTGCCGGCCGTCATGGCCGCCGTGCGCGCCCACCAGGACCGAACCGGCAAGCATGTCATGGTGGCCTTCAACATCACCGACGAAACCGATGCGATGAAGCGTCATGCCGACCTGATAGAGCGAGAAGGCGGCAGTTGCGCGATGGCCAGTCTCAACTGGTGCGGCTACTCGGCACTGCAGACGCTGCGCCGCCACACCGGCCTGACGCTGCACGGCCACCGCAACGGTTACGGCGCGCTGTCGCGCCACCCACTGCTGGGCATGTCGTTCCAGGCTTACCAGACGCTGTGGCGGCTTGCGGGCGTGGACCATATGCATGTGCACGGCCTGCAGGGCAAGTTCTCGCAGCCCGATGCGGAAGTCATTGCCTCGGCGCAGGATTGCTATACGCCGCTGACGCCGGAAATCGACGACCGTGTCATGCCGGCGTTTTCATCGGGTCAGTGGGCCGGTACCGTGCCCGCCACCTGGGCCGCGGTGCAAAGCGACGACCTGCTGTTCATGTCGGGCGGCGGCATTCTGGCCCACCCGGGCGGACCGGCTGCGGGCGTGGCCAGCATTCGCCAGGCCTGGGC
>JBBKVU010000485.1:0-5464 GCA_037968595.1 Comamonas sp. | reverse complement strand
TTGGCCGCCTGTTCGCGCAGCTGCTTTTCCTGCTCGGGCGTGACAGTTGCTTTCGAGTTGAGCCAAGCCAGCACATCGGCAATGGCTTTGCCCTGGGTGATGCCGTCCAGCCACTTCGGAAGGCCCGCGGCCCAGCGGTCGGCGGGCCACTCTGGCGGCGCGGTGTGAACGACTTCGGCAGGGCCCATGTCCTTGGTGACGGGCGCCTGCGCAGCCGCTGCCATGTCCTGCAGTTCTTCGGCCACCGCCATGCCGCGCAGAACATCGGGGAAAACGTCGCGCAGCGCAAAGGCCCGGGCGCGCATCTGACGCATGCGCTTGGGATATTGCGACCAGGGGCCTTGCTTGCCGGCCAGGCCCGCGCGCTTCGCGTCTTCCATGCTGAAGGTGCGCACCTGCTCCTGCCCACCCTTGCGCTTTACGCGGCAAGTCGCCGTTTCGCCGTCGTCGTCCTCGTTCACGTATTCGCAAACTGGGCTGCTCAGCACCAGCGCAATCACCGCGTCACCCCACAGCGCGGGGCGGCCGTTGATCACAGCCAGGTTCTGCAGCGACTGCAGCGGCTTCAGGCCCAGCTCGGCGCCCCACTGCATGGCGATTAGGCAGTTGCCGGGCTTGCCCTTGAAGTCCTTGGGCACCATGTCGCTGTCGGCAAGGTAGTTGGAAAAGGTCAGGGCCTGCTCGAAGTTCTGCGGGCTCAGATCGAAGCCGCCCGCGGGCTTGAGCTGATGAGCTTGGGTTTGGATGATGGCGTTCATTTGGGTCTCAGTGGATAAATGGGGGATTGGCAATCAGCAGGGCTGCAGCGGCGCTCAGGGCCATGAGGCCGGAGCAGAGAAGGGCGTGGAGCATGGGCTTCATGGCAGTTCCTTGAAGCAGTCCATTTCCTTGTCGTCGGTCCAGACCGCCGTCTTGCCCTTGCCGCACAGCACCTGCCCGGCAAACTCTCGGCTGCTGAGCGCCGCGGCGTCTTCGAGGTCGGCCTCGGCGCTGGCCCGCGCCGCAAAGTGACCCATGCCCAGCGTGATCAGCAGGGCGAGAATCCAAGGGATAAATTTCATGCTTGCTCCAGAATGAGAAAACCGCCTCAGTGGGCGGTTTAGTGATGGATGTTTGCGGCCACGGCATCGGGCCAGGGGATTCCGCCAGCGACGGCATGGGCCACCCGTTGGCGGCCGAGGGCGGTCATCGTTGGGTGGACGTGCAGGCAGCAATCGGCCGCGATCTCGAAGGTGTCGGCGGCCCGTAAGCAAACCGGGCACCGCATCGGCTGGTTGCGTGCCGATGCAGGGCAGCACTCCTCGGCTTCGTCTGTGTCGAAGTACTTCGTTTTGCATGTCGAGCAGCGGATGATTTCCTCAATATGTCGTGGGCAGCAATCCTCTGCGCTGCACTCGTCGTCAGCCTCGGCCAGCATTGCTTCGTGAGCGTCTTGCTCGGCCTCGCGGTCGTGCTCGAGGCATGTGGCGCCGACAACCGGGTCGGCAGTGAGATACGACAGCGGGTGTCGAGCGTTCATAGAACCTCCAGGAACGAAAAAGCCAGCTCGAAAGCTGGCCGGTGTTGAATTTGGTAGCCCCATCTGGCTGGGGTTCGAGCAGATCACTATCTGCATCCGTTCGCTGTCGGCGTGGGCAGCTGTACCGCGGAATTCCCAGCACTTACCCCTGCTGGGCTGCGCGCCTATCGCAGTGATTCGGGGCCTTGCAAACCGCAGCGCTCTCGGTGAAAGCGCTCTGGATTGCCCTGGGTGACGCCCCAGGCGGGCGGCTGGCCTCTCCCGGTTGCCCGGCTCCAGCTCCTGATTAACCGCTCAGGCCGCGAAGTGTGCTGTTCTGATCTAGCCCGGCTGGGCCTGGTCCGCGAGTGTTGGTTCTCGCGCCTCCTGTCTTTTGCTTCCGCCGACAGATCACAGGGGCGGGGCCTTGCGGCCTATTCATCCTCTGGCTGGTGTGATTGAGGGAGGCGGGCAGGGCTTGATTCCTGCTGATCGGCGGGGAGGCCTCGCGGCACGTCATCCCCGTTTCTCCTTGGCTCGCCGGCTTACAAAGTCCGGTGCCTTGATCTGCTGCTGCCGCAGCGCGTGTCCATCCACGCCGCCGCCTCTCTCAATCACACCATCTTGTTAAAGGGCTGGGGTGAGCCGTTCGATGCCGTGCCACCCACCGAGCAACTTCTGCGTAACGCGTTTGTTGCTGTGATGGGCCTATTGTTCGCCAAAGCTAACATTCAGTCAATAGTTCAGGCTAACTATTTGTATGCTTTAGCAAACTAGTTTTTGAAGACGTTGTGAGCTGGCGCAAAAAAGCCACCCGAAGGTGGCTGCGGCGGCGCGGCGCGGCCTACGTTCGCCCAAGCTCGGCCAGTGCGTTCTGAAGTATCTCGACCAGGCGCTGCACATCCTCAGGCGGCATCTCAACCCAGTCGGTCCGAGACGCGCGCCCCCGCCGAGTCCTTGGCAGTGTGCTTCATGCCGATGAGCGTCTTGCCGCCCACGACGCGGGTGCGGACGCTGGTGAACTGGAGGGTGGGGGCAGAGGTTATGCCAATATGGTGGCGCAAAAGCGAAAGCCACCCGCAGGTGGCTTGGTTGGGTGAAAAATCCCGCCAGGCGGGCTCCCATGGTTCTAGCTAGGTACGTGTTGACAGAGTGGGTGGCAAATGTGCTTTCTGCACTGCGTTCAACATCGCATTTGCTCTTGCAGGAAGAAATACCTCATCCTTGACTTTCTTATTCAGATAGTTGGGTAGATTTGTCTGAGTGTAACTTTCATACAGCCACACGCGAAATTTTCCAAGCGATTGAATAGGGTAGATCCATGCTGGGACGGGGTTCGCAACAGATTGCGGGAACCAATTAGGAAAATTGTGGGGGTGTTTCAAGCGTTCTCCATACACGCCGTCTAATCCATTTTTCGTCCAATAGTTGCCCCAGACTAGGCCAATGCTGCCGTCAAGGATGGTGTGCGAATCCATAGGGCATCCAGCTTTGATCATGTGCACGTTAAGGTCAGCAGTCTCTCTGAATACAGAGTAGTGCCCATAAGGCACAGTGTCATTCAGCAGAATGCGCTCATGAAATGTGCGCCATGATTCTGGTATGTGTGCATCTGGGTTGTAGCCGCAACCCTCATAAATAAACTGTCGGAACGACTTGCGTGCCAGTAGTCGGAAATTTTTCTGAGCAGTTTCTGGGTTTCCTTGCTTTGCATCGAATGCATAGTACTCAAGCAGAGCCATGCAGACTGCATCAGTGAAGGCGGGCGTCTCGCCCCCAGCGCCGTAAGTGGAAATGAACAGGCTGTGGCCAAAAAAGCCTTGAGAGCGCAAAAGTTCTAGAATTTTTTGCCCGCGAGGCTTAAGTTGCTCTTCATCCCAATTCGCAGACAAACGATGGATGGCTGCATGATCAACACCACAGAGGCGAGCCAAGCCGCGCAGATGGAGATATGGGGTCCCATCACTCAAGACGCCCATCGCTACGCCATCAAACTCCACTTCCTTGACGGGGAATAGTGCCTGCTGCACCTGGTGACCAGAGGGAAGTATTTTTGGCTTAACCTGTTGATTTATAACGATATTTTCTGGTGATCGTGTCGAGGTAGAGGTTTTTTGATGCATGCACTTCTTTGGCGCGTAGGTAGACATGCAGCTTAGATTTGCACTTTTTTGATCCAAATATGGAAACATGAGTGTAGAATCAAAGGCTGCACAAGAAGGCAGAAGCGGATCTTTTCGAGGGACTCACGCGACTGCGACGGATTGCTTAAAGTCACCGGCGCCCTAGAAATAGGGTGCCGGTTTTCTTTTGTGCAGTGCCAAGTGTAACAGAGACTGCCGACCGATAGCACTCGCTTATCAAGAGTGCTAGTAGTAATAGGTTGTATCTTTTTTCGGACAAGTGCTCGTCACGAAAAACGGCACCTCAAAACACTATCGAATGCGTTTCCACTGAGCCGCCTACCGCTACTTGCAGCGAAAGCGAACGTCAGCCGTGGCTGAGCTAATCCATCCGGCCTCGGTGCCACTGTGCTGCACCTGAGTCAGCTCTTTGCCTTGTTTGAAGCAGTATTGGCCTGCCTCCTTCAGCAGCGCCGCCTTGACTTCGTTTGGCGTGCCCCAGCCAGTCAGGTCAGATCCGTGCAGCATGTACCAGCCATCACCCATGGGCGCCACGCCCGTGGAGCTGGTTGCGCATCCTGTGATCGCCGCACACACGGCCACGATAAGCATTGCCTTCCTCATCCCTCTCTCCTTCTTTTCTATCGTTATTCTTTAAGCGCCCTGAGTTTCAGAAAACCATTGAGTCAGCGCCTACCGAGCCTGCTACGCGGTCGATGCATTCGACCTCTTCGCGCATGATCGTCATTGGCGCATAGCCGTTGTTGATGCTCAGCAGCTGGACCTCGTCGCCTCGCGTCCAATTGAGCTGCTTGAGCAGGCACTTCCCACAGGTCAGCTTCACAACCACATCACGGCCAGGTTGGGCCTCGATGCTTGGAGTGATGACCACGAACTCGCCGGCTCGGTAGCGGGGATGCATAGAGTCGCCGCGCACGCGAAGTGCGTAGGCATGCGGATCGCCCGTCCAGTATTCCACCCAGCCGTCGGGCGTGTTGTCCTGCACCAGGTAGCCATCGTCGCCGCCGCGCACGCTGCCGGTCACAGGGATGCGCCGCGCCTTTTTCAACTCGGGTGCCGCATCGACGTTCGAGTGCTCGACTACGACATGAGCGGTATTTTTTGAGAGCTCCTTGGGGCCAATCCCTTCCGCCAGCCAGGCTGGTGACACCGTGAGGCCGAACTTTGCACAAATCTTTTCTGCATTGGTGCGGCTGATCGTGGCCACTTTCTCCGCATTGTTGAACCAAGCGGAGACAGTCGGCCGGCTGACCTCGCACTCCTTGGCGATGGCGGCCATCACGCCGCGCGCAATCGGAGGCGGAAATACCTCATTCAGTCGTTCTTGAATAGTCTTCATTAGCGTAGCCTAACTTTTTATTTGTTTGCCTAGGCTTGCATTAATAGTTAGCTTGATCTAACATGTGCGCATGAACAGACATGCAACCCAGGTAATTGACGCGCTCGGCGGTACTGCCGCAGTCGCTCGCCTTTTCGATGCGCGCATGCCCAGCATCAGCAACTGGAAGCGCGACGGCATCCCCCCCGCTCGAATGATGTTCCTGCAGCTGGCGCACAAGAAGGCGCTTGCGGGCATTGATCTCAAGGCCGCAACTGCGCCTCGTCGCATCCCCTCCAACTACACCGCCCCCCAAGAGGCCTGAACCATGACTTACCGCAAACGTGAACTTGTTCGTAAGCCCGTCGCCTTGATTCGCGCCCATGGAAGCGAGATAGACGACATGGATTTCCTTGTCGACTACTACGGCGGCGTGTCGCGCGCGGAGGCCTACCGGCTGGGTTTGTTGGAGTTGGCACATGCAAAACGTCATGAAGCCAATTC
>JBBKVU010000484.1:0-7467 GCA_037968595.1 Comamonas sp. | reverse complement strand
GGCTCTACATGCTGTTCTACGCGGTCGGCAGCGGCCTGGGTGCGATTGCCACCACCGCCACCTATGCGCATGCCGGCTGGCAGGGCGTGTGCGCGCTGGGCGCGGGCGTGAGCCTGCTGGCGCTGCTCTTCTGGTGGGCCACGCTGCGCTGCATGCCCGCCGCCGCCTCGATGAAGTGATGCCAAGCAAGCGGGCGCTGTAGGCGAGATTCAGAAAAATAAATAGGAAGGGATTTCCATTATGGAAATGTTTTCCGGTTTTATTACATTTTGTCCATGCTGCAACACAAGGCAGCAATGCGCGCCTGAGTCTTTCCAAAGCACCTGTTCGACATAACTTCAACGGAGACAGCGAATGAGAACCTTCCAGCAGAAATTTGCCTACACCGCCGTGGCGGCGGCCTTGCTTGCCGGCCTGAGCGCCTGCGGCGGCGACGACAACAACGAGCCGCCCAAGGAAGAGGAAGCGGCGGTCGACAGCAGCTTCGACCCCTACTACAACGTCTGCCGCGGCACCGACTCCAAGTGCTACAACGACTGGGGCGCATTCGCCAGCACGCCCAACCGCGTGCTGATCTATTCGCGTACCGCCGGCCCGCGCCACGCCAACCTGGGCACGCCCATGGCCGCCGGCCTGAACCCGGTGATGAACGCCGACAACGTCATGCAGGCCGGGCTCAAGCGCATGATGGAAGAAGCCGGCATCCAGGCCGACTGGACCGAAGACGTGACGGTGCTGGCCGGGCGCATCAACAACTACAAGACCATCATCTTCGCCAGCTCGAACCGCGACACGCTGTGGAACGAAGCCGTGGCCAGCGGCAATGATGCGGCGCGCACCGCGCTGCGCAACTACATGCGCCGCGGCGGCGGCTTTGTCGGCCTGCACAACGCGTTTGGCGCCGAGTACAACTGGCCCTACTACGAAGGCCTGCTGGGCAATGCCAACTTCTACAACCACGGCCCGAACCGCGACGGCGTGGTGAAGATCATGGGCCAGGACCCATCCACGCAAGGCGTGGCGCTGAGCTTCGCGTTCAAGGACGAGTGGTACAACCTCGCGCCCTTCCCGACCAATGTGAAGTTCCTGGCCCAGGTCGACACCTCGACGCTGAACCCGCTGACGGCCGCGCCGCATCCCGGCCACAAGGACTTCCATCCGGTTGCCTGGTGCCAGTACTACGACGGCGGTCGCGCCTGGCTCAGCACGCTGGGCCATGCCGCCGACCACTTCACCGCGAACTCCGCGGCGCCGGGCGCGCTGGACTTCCAGAAGATGGTGGTGCAGGCCGTCAAGTCCACCATGGGCCTGACCGATTTCTGCACCAGCAGCCCCGCCACGCCGGCCAAGTAAGTCCAGCGCCCACTTTGGAGTAAATCCGTGAACTCTCGCTCTTACACGCTTTCTGCGATTGCGGCAGCCATCATCTGCCTGCCCATGGTGTTGATAGGCTGCGGCGGCAATGGGGACGACAAATCGCCGGCCACGCCGCCACCGTCGGCCGACCTCAATGACTGCTGCACGCCGGGCGGCAAGGATTTCCCCAAGGTGGGCGGAAACCTCGGCAACCAGAACTACAGCGCGCTGTCCGCGCTGGAGAAAAAGAACGTCGCCCAGCTCGGCGGCGCCTGGGTCAACCGCGTCGAAGGCGGCCTGAACACCGGCACCAACCAGAGCACGACCGTGGTCGTCGACGGCGTGATCTATCTCGAGACCGCGCTGGGCAACGTGGTCGCGGTCGACGGCAAGACCGGCGTGACCAAATGGAAATGGGAAACCCCGCACGGCACCATCACCCGCCGCGGCGTGGCCGTGGCCAAGGACCTGGGCCTGGTCTATACCGTGGCCAAGGGCAACCGCCTGGTGGCGCTGAAGATCGCCACGGGTGAAGTCGCCTGGACCAAGGAATATCCCAACGACACCGCCGATGCCGAGTACCTGGGCTCGGTGCAGAAGGTGGCGCTGGTCTACCACGACAAGCGGCTGTTCATAGGTACCAACGACGGCAACCGCGGCGCGGCATTCACCGCCGACGCCACCAACGGCAAGGTGCTCAACGTGTTCTGGGGCGTGCCCAAACCCGGCACCAAGGGCTACGACACCTGGGGCGGCGCGGCGGAAGCCGACCGCACCGGCGCAACGCCCTGGATACACCCGGCCGTCGACCCCGAACTCAAGCTGGTCTACTGGACTTTCGGCAACGTGCGCGGCGGCTCGTCGCAGGACGGCTCCAAGCGCCCGGGCCTGAATCTGTTCGCCAATTCCATTGTCGCCCTCGATACCACCACGGGCGAATACAAATGGCACTTCCAGTCGGTGCACCACGACATCTGGGACATGGACAACGTGATGTCGCCGGTGCTGGCCGACGTGATGATCGACGGCGTGCTGCGCAAGATCGTGATCTACGGCAGCAAGACCGGCATGTACTACATCCTTGACCGCAAGGACGGCTCCGCGCCCCTGGGCATCGATGAAGTGCCGGTCAAGCAGGACGCGCGCCAGGCCACCTGGCCGACCCAGCCGATTCCGCGCCAGGGCGCATGGACCGAAACCTGCGTGGTCGACCAGCCCCTGGGCACGGCCACGCCCGGCGACCCGAACCGCGCCATCCCGAACTACCAGAAGGGCTGCCTGTTCGACCCGCACTGGGACATTCCGATTCTCTCGGTGCCCGGCCACGGCGGCGGCGCCAACTGGAACCACCAGTCGTTCAGCCCCAAGACGGGCCTGGTCTACACCGGCTTCGGCTATGTGGGCGCGGCGCACTCGCTGACCGAGGCCAGCAACGGCCTGCGTCCGCCGGGCACCTACCAGACCGGCGGCGTGGTCGCCGTAGACCCCAGCACCAACCGCGTGCGCTGGAAGAAGGCCATGCCCTACTCGCTGGCCCATGGCAACGGCATCCTGTCCACGGCCGGCAACCTGCTGTTCATAGGCCAGCCCGACGGCAACCTGATTGCCATGGACGGTGACAACGGCAACGAGGTCTGGCGCTTCCAGACCGGCGCCTCGATCAACGCCAGCCCGGTCAGCTACGAGATCGACGGCGAGCAGTACATCGCGGTGTTTGCGGGCGGGTCGTCCATCCCCTACAGCGATGCGCCGCGCGGCGATTTCCTGTGGGCCTTCAAGGTCGGCGGCAAGGTCGCGCCCGCGGCCACGCCCACGCCGCCGCTGGTGCGCCGGCCGGTGTCCGGCTCGGCCGTCAGCGGTGCGAGCCTGCCCACGCCCAACACCGTCTATCTGGGCCGGGTGCAGACCGCAACCAATGCGCCGGGCGCCCAGGAATCGACGGCCGTCAACGCCATGACGCCGACCTTCATGACGGTGCCGCTGAACACCACCGTGACGTTCAAGAACCCCGAGGGCAATGCCAACGAGCATTGCGCCACGCAGTTCTTCGAAGGGGTGTTCAACTTCCGCCTCAAGCCCGGCGAGTCGGCCAACTACAAGTTCACGCAGCCCGGCGAGTACTTCTACAACGACTGCCACAGCCCGCGTCCCACGGGCAAGATTGTCGTCGCCGACAAGTGATCCCTCGGGGCGCGTGCGCCCCATCAACGAAAAAGCCTGCGAGGCATGCCATCGCAGGCTTTTTCACGTGGCGCGCGCGCCACGGCTCACTTCATTGCGTCATTGCAGGCAGGCGGTGCAGAGTCGCCTTGAGCGCCGCAAAGCACTCGGCGTCTATTGCCGTGCCCACGGACTCGCTCATGATTTCCAGCGTCTTGTCGACAGGAATCGCACCGCGATAGGGGCGCGCTGCGGTGATCGCGTCGAAGATATCGGCGCAGGTGATGATGCGTGTTTCCAGCGCGATCTGCTCGGCCGACAATCCGCGCGGATAGCCCTGGCCGTCGAGGCGCTCATGGTGGGCGCCCGCGATACGCGCCAGCTCGCCAAACGCATCGATGCGCGACAGGATGGCTTCGGTGTACTTCGCATGGCTGCGCACCACGGCCCACTCCTCGGCATCGAGCTTGCCCGGCTTGTCCAGAATGCTGTTGCTCACGCCCAGCTTGCCGATGTCGTGCAGCAGCGCCGCGCGCTTGAGCCAGCGGCGCCGGTCGGCATCCAGCCCCATGGTCTCGGCCATCAGATCGACATACAGCGCGACACGCGCGCTGTGGCCGCTGGTATAGGGGCTCTTCGAATCGACGACCTGGCCGAATGCCGTGGCGATGTCGTCCAGGTAATCCTCGTCCAGCGGCACCAGATGGGAAGCGGGCTCGAGCGCCAGCACCGCCGCGTCCATGTTCTCGCCCGCGAGCTGCGCCCAGAATGCGGCGTCGGCCGCCGCGCTGAACGCATCGATCAGCGCCGGGTCCAGCCACTGGCCGCGCCGGCGCTGCAGCTCCTCGGCCACGGCCTGCGCACCGCCGCTGGTATGGAACACATCGACCACCTGCGCCAGCAGCGCGATGCGCGAATACAAGGGGATGGCCTGGCCGGCCAGGCCGTCGGGCCGGCCCTTGCCGTTGAAATGCTCGTCGAGATGGTAGATGCCCAGGGCCACGGTTTCGGGAAAGCGCAGCAGGCGGGCGATCTCGGCGCCGCGCTGGCAGCGCGTCTGTATCAGCTCGTCGGCCAGCTCCTTGCCGTTGCGCAGGATGTTCATCACCGCGCGAAAGCGCTCGGCCAGCGGCGCGCGCAGCCCGGTGTGCGAGAGCACGAAATTGAGCACCTGCGGCAGGCTGTCGCCCACGGTCTTGAAGTCGTGCTTGAACGCCAGGTCGTTGGTCAGGTAGAGCTCGCAGATGCGTGCCGCATTGCTGCTGCAGCCCAGGTCCTTGAGCAGCAAGGTGTAGTACAGGCCCCAGAGATCGTCATTCGACATCCCCAGGCGCCGCCCCACATGCATGCCAATCCAGCAGCAGCGCGTGCAGTGTCCCTCGGGTTGTCCTTCGGTGATGTCGAGCGCATGGCTCAAGGCAGAAATCAACTCTGAGAGGCGCAGTCCGGGCATGGGTCAAATGGCAAGTGTTTTCTATGCGATGCACTTTTTACATCGCGTCACACTCAAGTCTGCGCCATATCGAAAGACCGCACGCTAAGCATGCCCTCACTTCTTAGAGCTGCTCTGCAAGCGCTGCACGGCGGCCTTGGTCTGCTCCACATGCTCGGCCGGGTCCGAGCCCACATGGGCAAACTTGATCCTGCTGTCCTGGCCGATCACATAGGAGATGCGGTCGGCGCGCTGGGGATTGGCCGCGGCCGAAGCATCGTAGGCGCGTATGGTGCGCGCCTGGGGATCTGAGGCCACGGCAAACTGGTCGCGGCAGGCCTCGGTGGAAAAGCGCTGCAAGGTGGCGATGTCGTCATGCGACATGCCCACCACCTGGGCGCCCATGGCGTTGAACTGCGGCGAGGCTTCGGCAAACGCGTGGGCTTCCATGGTGCAGCCCTGGGTGAAGGCCTTGGGGAAGAAATACAGCACCACCGGCCCCTTGGCCAGCGCGGCCTTCATGTCGAACTCGAAAGGCTTGCCGGCAACGGCCGCCTGCGTGGTGAACGCCGGAGCCGCATCGCCGACCTTGAGCACCGCATGCGCGGCCGGAGAAAACAGCGCCGCAAGCACGGCGGCTGCGGAAAATGCGGTGGAAATGCCAAAGCCGGTAGTGCGCATGGGAGCTTTCTGCAGAGGGGAGATGGGAGGCATTGTCCAGGCTTTGGGTTTCACACCGGCCGCGCATGCCCCGTGCGCCGATACGGTGTCTACGACTAAAGACCGATGCGCGCGCCAGGGGCCGCTGCTACTGTGGGCCCGAGCCGCTCAGCGCTCAGCCGACGCTGGCGCGGTCCTTCCGTCAGCATGCACCAGGAAATTGACATGAAAACCATGGAACAAACGCTGCAGCAGGACGCAGCCGAAAACCTTATCGAGCCCTTGAGCACAGCGGAAATCAATGCGGTCAGCGGCGGCGCGGGCCAGAATCGCATGCTCATACCCTCGCTGAGAAATGCGTCCTCAGCTCCCAGGGGTACGGCCATCCCCGACGGCAAGACATACAGCTGGTGATCCGGACGCAACCTACGCGGTCGTGCGCCGCAGCGCGGTGACCTGTTCGCCGTGGCGGCCTCCCGCACGCGCCCTCAATTCCTTTTCTGCCATGCCGCCTTATCGCAAACAGGCGCTTGCCGCGCAAGCTTGCACCGGACTCGACGACATCGTGCTGATCCGGCCGCTGTCGTTAGCACTGTTCACTGCGGTGCTTGCCGGCTTCGTCACCGCCGTGTGCCTGTTCCTCGCGTTCGGCAGCGATGCCAAGCGCGCGACGCTCAGCCGCCGCTGGCGCGGTTCTTCGCCAGCACCCAGAAGGAGATTCCAATGAATATCGTCGAACAGCCGATCCAACTGGCCGCGGTCGAAGACCGCATCGAGGCCTTGAGCAGCGAGGAAATCAACGCGGTCAGCGGCGGCAAGGGAGGAGTTCGCCCCAACCTCACGACGACGCCGTTCAACACACCGTCGAACCGCGCCCCCACGCCGGGCATCGCCAGACAGTCCGTCTACGACATCTGAGCCGCACGCCACCGGCACGGTCTCGCGCCGCACCCAAGCCGATGCGATGACAGGCATCGGAGCTTGGTCACGCGGCGCGGCGACCGCCGTGTCCTTTCTGCCCCATACGTCCGCCTTTTCTTTCACACACCGTGCCGCTCTATCGCAAACAGGCGCTTGCCGCGCAAGCCTCCACCGGACTCGGCGACATCGTGCTGATCCGGCCGCTGTCGTTTGCGCTGGTCACCGCGGTGCTTGCCGGCTTCGTCGCCGCCGTGTGCCTGTTCCTCGCCTTCGGCAGCTATACCAAGCGCGCGACGGTCAGCGGCCAGCTCGCACCGGACACCGGCCTGCTGCAGCTGCAGGTGCCGCAGCCGGGCGTGGTACTTGAACGCCGCGTGCACGAGGGCCAGTCTGTCGCGGCGGGCGCGGTGCTGTACGTGGTATCGGGCGACCAGCAAAGCGCGTTGGGCGAAACCCAGCAAGCCATCAGCGAGCAGACGCGCGCGCGTGAGAACAGTCTGCGCCAGGCGCGCCAAAAGACACTGCAGCTGCAGCAGGGCGAGCACGCCACCCAGGCCCGGGCAATTGCCGGCCTGCAGGCCCAGCTCGAGGCCTTCGCCAGCCAGATCGAAGGCCAGCACAACCGCATCCAGCTTGCCGACAACAGCGCCCGGCGCTATCGCGACCTGATGGAACGCGGCTATCTGTCGCCCGAGGAATCCGACCAGAAGCAGGCCGAACTGCTGGATCAGCGCAACCAGCTGCAGGCGCTGCTGCGCGCGCGCATCGCCCTCACCATGGACCTGTCCACGCGCCAGGCCGGACTCGCCGAACTCGCGCTGCGCCAGCAGAACCAGTTGGCGCAGATCGATCGCGAACTGGCCGGCATCGCGGTGGAGATGGCGCAAAGCGAAGCGCGCCGGCGCATGGTCGTGACCGCGCCCCAGGCGGGCGTGGTT
>JBBKVU010000483.1:0-3859 GCA_037968595.1 Comamonas sp. | reverse complement strand
ATGACAGTGACTCCGCCGACAGCACTGACCCCCTCGCCCCGGCCGACTGAGTCCGGCAGTCGCGGGCCCGCCAGCCGCTGGCAGGGCGGCTGGTACCAGGCGGCGCGCCGCCTGCCCTCGCCCAACTTCGGCCCGCGGCCCGAGGGCGCGCATATCGATCTGCTGGTGCTGCATTCGATCAGCCTGCCGCCCGGCGAATACGGCACCGGCGCGGTGCAGCAGCTGTTCACCAACCAGCTTGACTGGGATGCCCACCCTTATTACCAGACCATACGCGGCATCGAGGTCTCGGCGCATTTCTTCATCACGCGCGCCGGCGTCATCTGGCAGTTCGTCGATTGCGCGCAGCGCGCCTGGCACGCGGGCGCGTCCAGCTGGCGCGGGCGCGGCAACTGCAATGACGACTCGATAGGCATAGAGCTTGAAGGCCTGGAAGGCCTGAGCTTCGAGGGCGCGCAATACGCGGCGCTGGCCCGGCTGTGCACCGACCTCGTGGCGCACTACCCTGTGTACCATGTCGCCGGCCACGAACATATCGCACCGGGACGCAAGCTCGACCCGGGGCCGGGCTTCGACTGGGCGCGGCTGCGCGGCGCGCTTGCGGACGCTGCGCTGCAATGGCCGCCGGGCGCATAAGACGTTTTTTCGGCAGCGTCAATCGGCGTCTGTGCGGTCTCCGGTTTTTTTGCCACGCCGATAAAAATTTATTCTGTGCACGACAAAGCCCGGCACTCCGGCGCAAGCCCGCGCGGGCCCTGGCCCTTGCCGCGCACAGGACCGGTTCAATGCCTGGAAAAGGCCTGGCATTCCTTTTCGTTACCAAGGGTTTCGAGCTGTTTTCGCCCTCCCCATGGAGGGTCCGCGCTACACTAGCACCCGAAGCAAACACACTACCTGTAGTGGTCGACACCACCCACAAGCACTACATTTAGTGTTAAAAAGTTGTGCACAGCGTGTGCATGGCTTGTGGACAAGCCACCGCGCTGCCGGCCATCCGCCACTACAGCGCCATCACTTAAACGCCCAAGAGGAATCCATGCAAGAAGCGTTGAACCCCGTATCCACTGCGTCCGCCGATGCAGCGAACCACTCGGCTAACGAGCAGTACCACGTCATGCGCCGCAGCGGCGACGTCGTGGACTTCACGCCGCAGAAAATCGCCATCGCCGTGACCAAGGCCTTCCTGGCCGTGCGCGGCGCCCAGGGCGCGGCTTCGTCCAGCGTGCGCGAAATGGTGGACGAGCTCACGCAAGGCGTGGTGCGCGCGCTGGTGCGCTCGCGTCCGGGCGGCGGCACCTTCCACATCGAAGACATCCAGGACCAGGTCGAGCTCGGCCTGATGCGTGGCGGTCACCATGAAGTCGCGCGCGCCTATGTGCTGTACCGCGAACGCCGCAACCAGGAACGCGCCGAGCAGAAGAAGGCCGAACAGGCCACGGCTGCTCCCGCCCCCGTGCTGCATGTGACCGACAAGGGCCAGCGCGTGCCGCTGGACCGCGCCCGCCTGCTGGCGCTGATCGAAGCCGCCTGCAAGGGCCTGAACGCCGACATCAAGCCCGACCCCATCGTCCAGGAAACGCTGCGCAACCTGTATGACGGCGTGCCCATCGACGAAGTGTTCAAGGCCGCCATTCTGGCCGCGCGCACGCTGATCGAGAAGGACCCCGACTACACCTACGCCACCGCGCGCCTGTTGCTGCACACCATCGTGCGCGAAGTCATGGGCCGCGATGTCGCGCCCGCCGACATGTCGGCCGCCTATGTCGACTACTTCCCCGGCTTCGTGCAGAACGGCGTCGACCACGAACTGCTCAACCCCGAGCTGCTGAACTACGACCTGCCGCGCCTGGCGCAAGCCCTCAAGGCCGAACGCGACCAGCAGTTCGACTACCTGGGCCTGCAGACGCTGTATGACCGCTACTTCCTGCACGTCAAGAAGACCCGCATCGAGCTGCCCCAGTCGTTCTTCATGCGCGTGGCCATGGGCCTGGCGCTGGGCGAAGCCGACCGCAACGCGCGCGCCATCGAGTTCTATGAGCTGCTGAGCTCGTTTGACTTCATGAGCAGCACGCCCACGCTGTTCAACAGCGGCACGCTGCGTTCGCAGCTCTCGAGCTGCTACCTGACCACGGTGCCCGACCACCTCGAAGGCATCTACGACGCTATCAAGGAAAACGCGCTGCTGTCGAAGTTCGCCGGCGGCCTGGGCAACGACTGGACGCGCGTGCGCGCCCTGGGTTCGCGCATCAAGGGCACGAACGGTGAATCGCAAGGCGTCGTGCCTTTCCTCAAGGTGGTCAACGACACGGCCGTGGCCGTGAACCAGGGCGGCAAGCGCAAGGGCGCGGTCTGCACCTACCTGGAAACCTGGCACCTCGACATCGAGGAGTTCCTGGAACTGCGCAAGAACACCGGCGACGACCGTCGCCGCACGCACGACATGAACACCGCCAACTGGATCCCCGATCTGTTCATGCGCCGCGTGATTGAAAAGGGTACCTGGACGCTGTTCTCCCCGGCCGACGTTCCCGACCTGCATGACCTGTTCGGCGCCGACTTCGAAAAGGCCTACACGGCCTACGAAACCAAGGCGGCAAACGGCGAGATCAAGCTGCACAAGACCCTGCCGGCCACCGATCTGTGGCGCAAGATGCTGTCGATGCTGTTCGAGACCGGCCACCCCTGGATCACGTTCAAGGATCCCTGCAACATCCGTTCGCCGCAGCAGCATGTGGGCGTGGTGCACTCGTCCAACCTGTGCACCGAAATCACGCTCAACACCAGCGACACCGAAACCGCGGTCTGCAACCTCGGCTCGGTCAACCTGGTGCGCCACATCAAGAACGGCCAGCTCGACCACGAGAAGCTGCGCAAGACCATCACCACGGCGATGCGCATGCTCGACAACGTGATCGACATCAACTACTACGCGGTGCAGAAGGCCAAGGACTCGAACCTGCGCCACCGCCCCGTGGGCCTGGGCCTGATGGGCTTCCAGGACGCGCTGTATGAAATGCGCATGCCCTACGCCTCGCTGCAGGCCGTGGAATTCGCCGACCAGTCGATGGAAGCCATCTGCTACTACGCCTACTGGGCGTCGACCGAACTGGCCAAGGAACGCGGCGCCTACTCTACCTTCAAGGGCTCGCTGTGGGACCGTGGCATCCTGCCGCTGGACACGCTGGACCTGCTAGAGAAGGCGCGTGGCGGCTACGTCGAAGTCGATCGCTCCATCCGCCTCGACTGGGACGGCCTGCGCGGCAAGATCGCGGCCGACGGCATGCGCAACTCCAATTGCGTGGCCATCGCCCCCACGGCAACCATCTCCAACATCGTTGGCGTGGACGCCTCGATCGAGCCTTCGTTCGGCAATCTGTCGGTCAAGTCCAACCTGTCGGGTGAATTCACCATCATCAACAACTACCTGGTGCGCGACCTCAAGCGCCTGGGCCTGTGGGATGACGTGATGGTCATGGACCTGAAGCACTTCGACGGCTCGCTGCGCCCCATCGATCGCGTGCCCCAGGAAATCAAGGACCAGTACGCGACCGCGTTTGAAGTCTCGCCCGAATGGCTGGTCGAAGCCGCGTCGCGTCGCCAGAAGTGGATCGATCAGGCCCAGAGCCTGAACATCTACATGGCCGGCGCCTCGGGCAAGAAGCTCGACGACACCTACAAGCTGGCCTGGCTGCGCGGTCTGAAGACCACCTACTATCTGCGCACCACCAGCGCCACGCAGGTCGAGAAGTCGACGGTGCAAAGCCGCACGCTCAACGCCGTGTCGTCGTCGTCGGCCACGGCGGCTGCCGTCACGGCCGCTGCCACGGTGGCCTCGGCCGCCGCTGCCGCCGTGCCCAGC
>JBBKVU010000482.1:0-10243 GCA_037968595.1 Comamonas sp. | reverse complement strand
ACCTTCTGCAGCAGCGCGGCGATGCGGCCGGCGCGCTGCGCGGCGGGCACCGCGGCGGCCTCCAGGGCCAGACTCACATTGCCCGCCACGGTGCGCCAGGGCAGCAGAGCGTTGGCATAATCCTGGAACACGATGGCGACGTCGGGCGCCGGGCCGCTCACCACCGCGCCGTCTCGGCGCACCGCGCCCCGGCTGACGGGTATCAGGCCGGTGACCAGGCGCAGCAGGGTGGTCTTGCCGCATCCCGAGGGGCCGACCACGCTGACGATCTCTCCCCGTTCGATGGAGAAACTCAGGCGGTTGATGACAGGCCGACCAGCGAAGTCCAGGCCTACATCGTCGAAGACGATCAACGGCGCCATAGAGTCGGCAGCCGGCAACACGCGACGCAGCGGGACCGCGCTCATGGCAGGATCACCGACGACAGCGTGGGCGGCTTCTTCAGCATCTCCTGCGCGCGCATGGTTTCCAGCCAGAAACCAAGGTTCTCGTCGCGCAGCGTCACGCTCCAGTTGGGCCAGGGCGTGGCGCGCAGCACTTCGGGCGGCACCTTGAAATACTTGCCGATGTCGGCGTAAGCCTTTTCCCGGTTGGCATTGCCGAAGCTCACCGCTTCCTGCAGTGCTTCACGGAAGGCCTTGACCTGCTCCGGATGGGCCGCCGTCCACTTGCGCGTGGCGATGTAGAAGACCGAGGTGAAACCGCTGGCCAGGTCGTTGGAGAACGCCGGCACCGCAGTGCCGATCCTGCCCTGCACGATGCGGCCCATGAAGGGCTCGACGATGGCCACCGCATCCACCGTGCCGCCCTTGAGGACGTCCGGCATCTGCGGTATCGACAGCTCGACGAAGCTGACCTTCTTCGGGTCTATTCCCTTGTCGAGCAGCCACCTGCGCACCAGCAGGTGGACAGTGGCGTTGAAGCCGGGCACGCCAATCTTCTTGCCCACCAGGTCGGCCGCCGAGTGGATGGAAACGCCGTCGCGCGCCACCAGGCCCACGCCGCGCGATGCGTTCTCGTACACTCCGCCGCCGGCGATGGCGACCAGGTCGAGGCCGCTGTCCATGGCCTGCAACAGCACCGGCGGCGTGGTGCCGCCCACCTGCACCGAATTCGAGATCAGCGCGGCGGGCACGTTGGGGCTCAGTGGTATTGGCAGCAGCGTCACGTCGAGGCCGCGCTTGGCAAAGAAGCCCTCTTCCTTGGCAATGAAGATGCCACCAAATTCGGGCGTGGCGGTGTAGCTCACACTGAGCTTGGCGGCGGTCTGCGCCTGCGCCGCGCCGGCCATCAGCACGAGCGCGGCAAAGCCGGTTCGGCACCAATGTTGGAATGTCATGAAGTCTCCTTTTTTGCTTGTCGGCCGGACGCAGCGGTAGGCAAATGCGTCTGGGGCATGCGGGATCGAGCCCGACTGGCCGGAATCATAGGAACAGGCTGCCCTTGCCGGAAATCGAATTTGGCAATCTCAGCCATCGCCGCGCTCGATAGGGGTTAGCCCGCATCGGTGCCCTCAAGCGGTACGCGCGTCAGTGCTTGTCAGGCCTGCCAGCCCAGGCCGGCGGCCGGCTTGCACCCGCAGCAAGCCGCCGCAGGCGATGCGCCAGCAGCGGCTTGAGATCTCGCGACATGACCGGGCGTCTGCGGCGGCAAAAACGCCTGCGCTTGGTTCGTCATGCATCGCAGAACGCGATACCAGTCCGCCAAGAAAATCAATTTCCGCGATGGTTTGATCGTCTCTAGAGTTCGCTCCCGGGAAGACGGCTATTCGTCTTTCTCCCGAATTCAGGAGACAAATGTGAATACCAACGACATGCCGGCATGCGGCGCCGCCGCTGGCGGCCCCTATGGCGCGAAGCTGCAGGCCAACTACCCGCGCAACCAATGGTGGGTGGCGGCGACCTCCGACGAAGTGACCCGCACGCCCATGCAGCGCTGGCTGCTCGACCTGCCAGTCGCGCTGTACCGCACCGAAGCGGGCCAGGCGGTGGCGCTGGACGACCGTTGTCCCCACCGCTGGGCACCGCTGTCTCGCGGCTGGCTCGATGGCGATGATCTGGTGTGCGGTTATCACGGCCTGCGTTTCTCCAGCCAGGGCAAGTGCGTCAAGGTGCCCACGCAGGACAACGTGCCCTCCCGCGCCAAGGTGCATTCCTATCCGTTGCGCGAGCAGGGGCCGCTGGTGTGGATCTGGACCGGCGACCCGGACCTGGTGGGCGATAGCGAGCCACCTGTGATCGACTGGCAGGTGACGCCTGGCTGGAGCATCATCGGCGGCGCCATGGAGGCCGAGGCCAACTACATGCTACTCAAGGAGAACGTGCTCGACCTCACCCACTTCGGCTACGTGCACCGCAACAGCTTCAAGATTCTCGACTGGGACCGCGTGCCCACCGTCACCACGGCCAACGGCGAAGTCGAGTTCCGGCTCGAATTTCCGGCGTCCAAGCTGGCGCCGATCTTCGGCGCTACCACCGGTTTCGGCGAACGGCCTATCGCCCGCGTGAACTGGGGTCGCAGCCTGTCGCCCGCGCTGCATCTGGCCGGCCAGGATTTCACCGACCCCGATCCGCTGCCCGGCACGCGCGCCACCGCCGCCTTCCGGGTGATGCACGCCACCACGCCGATCAGCCCAACGCGCATGCACTACTTCTGGATGGCCGCCTGGGACCTGCCGCTGACGCAGGAACAGCGCGAAACGATGCGCCAGACCACGCTGGTCGGCTTCAAGGAGGACAAGGACATGATCGAGGCGATACAGGCCACGATCGCACGCGATCCGCGCGGCCTGAACTATCCGGAAGTGATGGTGGTCAGCGACCAGTCGGCGGTACAGGCACGGCGCCTGCTTCAGGCGCGCATGACGCAGGACAACCAGAAGAGCTGAAGTACCGAATAAAGCACTCCCATGACAAACCGCACTTTCATCCGCTGCCGGCGGCTATTCACCGGCCTCGAGGACACCGCGCGCGTCGACCACACCGTCGTGGTCGAGAACGGCATGTTCACCCATGTCGGTCCGTCCGCCGCAGCACCGACACCCTCCAGCGACGATGGCGTGGTCGATGCCGGCGAGCATTTCGTCATGCCCGGCTTGGTCGATGCCCATACCCACCTGGTCTTCGGCAATGCCCGCAGCGAAGAGGACATCGACTTCTGGACCACCCCCGAGTTCCGTGCCCTGCGCGGTCTGTTCTTCGCCCAGCGGGTGCTGGCGGCCGGTTATACCTCCATCGTGGTGCCGGGCGATGCCGGCAACTGCAGCATCGGCGTGCGCGACGTCGTCAATGCCGGCCTGTTCACCGGCCCGCGCATCGCCGCCAGCAGCAACGTCATCGCCAACCGCCACAGCCTGAACGACTGGTTCCCGGAACATGTGGGCACGCCCGAGTATGTGACGGGACGGCTGTGCGCCAGCAGCGACTCGCAGATCGAGGAGGTTCGGCGCCAGGCGAAGGCGGGTGTGGACTGCATCAAGATCGCCATGGACGGGACGCACTTGCGCGAGAATGGCAGCCACATTGCCGCTTTCACCCAGCAGGAGATCAGCGGCATGGCCGACGAAGCCCACCGCCTGGGCAAGAAGGTGGTGGTCCACGCCTACGGCAAGGAAGCCGTGCTGTATGCAGCGCGAGCGGGCGTGGACATCATCAACCACGCGTTCTTCGCCGACGACGAGTGCATCGAGGCCATCCTGAAGTCGGGTAGCCATGTGTCGCCGACGCTGACCTTCCTGCGCAACAACGTCGAGTTCTGTCCGCCCTGGGAGCCCACTGCCACCTCGGGTTACCAGGCGGCCCAGGCCAGGGTGATCGACGTGGCCAAGCGCACGCTGTCGCGCATGCGTGTGGCCGGTGTGCCCTTCATGGCCGGCAGCGATTCCGGCTTCGCGGTCACGCCCTACGGCGAATGGCATGCCCGCGAAATCGAGATTCTGGTTGACTGGATAGGCTTCACGCCCGGCCAGGCCTTGCGCATCGCCACATCGGGCACCGCGCGGGCCATGCCGCGTGGCCATCTGCTGGGCGCCATCGAGGCGGGCCGGCGCGCCGACTTCCTGTTCGTCGACGGAGACCCGCTGAGCGACGTGCGGGTGCTGCAAAAGCGCGAAGCCATCGCCGCAGTGCACATCGACGGCCGTCGCGTGCAGGTCGAGCACCGCCCCTACGACGCCTACAAGGTGACGCATTTCAACTCGCTCAAGTGGACCGACGTCTACACCCGCGAGCGTGTCGCCGAGCTCCATCCAGACTGAAACCCCTAGAAAGATCATGCTCATGACCTGCCCTCCCACGCTGCAGCAAACCCTGCAGCAGCACCTGACCGAACGTGAGCACGCTCGCTGCCGCGGCCTGATGTCGGACGATTTCGCCAGCCTGAACGAGTTGCTGTCGGACCAGTTGATGCACATTCACACCCGCGGCAAAGTCGACGGCAAGCCGCAATACCTGCGTTTCGCGCAGGAAGTCGCCCAGGTGGTCTCGCTCACCCGCGGGCCACTGGCGGTGCGGCAACTGGGCGCTGACGTCGCGGTGATGACGGGTCTGCAGACCAACTTGTCGTGCGGCCGCAGCGCCGACACGCGAGGCACAGTAGCGACCACCGAGGCGCAAGTGGTGCAGGTCTGGGCGCGCGAAGCCGACGGCGCCTGGCGTATCCAGCTTTTCCAGGGCACGGCGCTGCCGAAGGAGCAGGCCGCATGAGACTGGACACCGCGCTTCTCATCGCGCAACGCACGCTGAACGAAGGCCGCGAGCGCGGCTTCGCGGCGCTGACCGTGGCTGTGCTTGACACCGGCGGGCATGCGGTGGCGCTGCTGCGTGCCGATGGCGCCAGTCTGCTGCGCCCGCAGATCGCCACTGGCAAGGCCTGGGGCGCGCTGGGCCTGGGTTTTGGCGGGCGTGAACTTGCCTCCCGCGCCGCCAGGATGCCGGCCTTCTTCAATGCGCTCATAGAGATGTCCGACGGCCGCATGGTGCCCGTGCCGGGAGGCGTGCTGGTGCGCGCCAACGATGGCACTTTGTTGGGCGCCGTCGGCGTCAGCGGCGACACCTCCGACAACGACGAGGTATGCATCGTCGCGGCGGTACAGGCTGCCGGGCTGGTGGCCGATCCGGGCTGAGGCGCGGGGGCAACCAGCCGGCCGCCGTACGAGCGGAGTTTCTTCCAGGCCAGGCCAGGCTGGGCCAGGCTCCTTGCAATAGCGCCAAGAACCTGAGGTGCGCCGCAGCTTGGGCTCAGAAGGCCCCAGGCGCCAGCGTCTCGTCTTCGGTGGCAAGCCGGCCCGCCCCGGCCTGCAGCCGGCCGCGCAGCCAGCTGTGCACCGGATCGGACTGCCGATGCCGGCTCCATTGCAATACCTCCACCAGCGGCGGCACCCGCATCGGCAGTTGCAGCAGGCGCAATGGCAGGTATTCTGCCGCGCGCACCGCGAGCCGGGTCTGCACCGTGGCGATGCGACGCGTGCCCACCACCAGCGGCGGGATCTGGTTGAACCCACTTACCAGCATCTCGATGCGACGGCTGTTGCCGTATTCGGTGAAGTACCACTGCTCGAACCATGGCCGACCTGCCGCATGGAAGACGACATGACCCAGGGACTCGAACTGCGCCAGCGGCATGGTGGAACCCTCACCCAGCAGGCAGTTTCCACTCCATGCAACGATGGTGTAGCTGTCCTCGAAAAGCACGGCCGAGGGATGGCTGAGCGATGAAACGTGCGATGGGCCTATCACGTAATCGATGCTGCCGGCATCGACCTCGCTGCCCCAATCCGTGACCGGGGGCGCCAGCTCGAAACGCAGGCCTGGCGCCTCTTCGGCAATGGCGCTCAGCAAATCGCCGAGAAACGCTGTCACTACGTAGTCGGAAGTGGCGATGACGATGTTGCGGCGCGCGGTGGCGGGGTCGAATACCGGCTGCGTATCAAGCAGTGCGTCGATATGCTCGATGACGTTCTGCGAGGGCCCGATCAGGCTTTCGGCCAGCGGCGTCAACCGCATGTGGCGACCCACCTGCACCAGCAGTTGGTCGCCAAAGCTCTCGCGCAGACGTCCGAGGATGCCGCTCATGGTCGACTGGGTGACATTCATCGCCAGCGCTGCCCGTGTCACATTGCGGTGTTCCAGCAGTGCCTGCAAGGCGACTATCAGGTTGAGATCGATACGTCGATGGCGCATGGGGTATTGGCTGGGTCAGCTCAGGCGGGCATTGAGCTGGCAAGGGGGAATGATGCCGAACACGAGCGGCGCGCCGGCGCCGCAATGCGCATCGGCGGATGGCGCATCGTCGGGCGGAATCACCCTGTCACCGACGAGTCGACGCCAGCGACTCGGCCGCAGAAAACCCCCGGCATCGGCGCGCGCATGGATTGTATCCCCGGCATCGGCCCAGACATGATGCGCTGCGCCGGCGCCGGTACCCAGCAGCCCTATGCCTGCTGGCCCTGCTGCTCCAGCAGCTTGGAGACAATGCGCCGCGCACGGTTACCGCCCACGTCGACATGGATGTCGGTCCAGGTCGCGCGCTCGCCGAACTCCAGCATGTTGCGGTACTGGGCTTCGATCACGATGCGGTCTTCGTCAAACGTGAACGCGGTCTGCTGGATCACGGCGTCGATGTTGTCGGGCATGTCGGGGTGCTTGGTGCTCGACATGCTCCAGAAGTAGTGGCAGGTGTCGTCGGTCTCGGGCGTGATGCCGTGAAAGCCGCGCATGTGGAAGCCGCCGCGCTCGGGGTCGTCGATGGCGTCGGTGCCGGGCTCGAGCGCGCCGGTCCAGATGCGCAGATGGCTCACATCGAATTCGATTTCCTGCCAGCGGTCGCATTTTTCGCCGAACGGCCAGGCTGCGCGGTAGGTGGGCGGCGGCGTCGAGCCGGGCATCAGGCGCACGACCTTCACGCGATCGCCTTCGGCCGTGACCTTCATCTCGGCGTTCATGTGCAGGCGCGCGTTGCCGCCAATGGTCTGCAGATGCACATAGCCCAGGTGGCTCAGGTCCAGCAGGTTGTCGTGGATCAGCTGCCAGGGCGCGTTGTAGTGGTAGTTGCCGCTGCCGAACTTGTAGCGCGGGTCGTCGTGGAAGGGATAGTCGGGCGGCGCCTTGTCGGGCGCAGCGCCTTCGGCGCGCGGCATCCAGATCCAGACGATCTGGTTTTTCTCCTGCACCTGGTAGGCCTTGACTTTCGCCTTGGACGGAATGCGCTCCTGGCCGGGAATCTCTATGCATTGCCCGCTGGGGGCGTAAAGCATGCCGTGGTAGCCGCAGCGCACGCCCGCGCCCTCGACGGTGCCGCACGACAGCGGCAGCGAGCGGTGGCAGCAGCGGTCTTCCAGCGCCGCCATCTGCCCTTCCCCGGTGCGAAACAGCACCACCTTCTGGCCCAGGAAAGTGCGCGCCAGCGGCTTGTCGGTGAATTCGGACGAGAAGCCGGCGACATACCATTGGTCGAGCGGAAAGCGGCTGGCGGCGGGCGCGGCGGATTGGGCCTGGATGGGAATGCAAGCGGTGGCGGTCATGGAAGTCTCCTGTCTTATCGGGGGGGAAATGAACCTGCGGCCTTCAGAGATCGAGCACCAGCAGCGGTGTCAGGGCGCGCGAGCAGCAAGGCGTGAACTGGTCGTTG
This sequence comes from Comamonas sp., assembly GCA_037968595.1. Lineage (GTDB taxonomy): Bacteria > Pseudomonadota > Gammaproteobacteria > Burkholderiales > Burkholderiaceae_C > Comamonas. The sequence goes on along the minus strand of JBBKVU010000482.1, from coordinate 2,617 downwards.
GCGGCGCGCTCGCTGTCGGTGAGAAAGCTGTCGCGGTGATCCGGCACGCCTTCGAGCACACGCGTGAGGCAGCTGCCGCAGATGCCGGACTCGCACGAAAACGGCACGTCGACGCCGGCGGCGGTGAGCACCTCCAGCACGCTTTTGTCCTTGGCAATGGCATAGCTCTGGCCCGTGCTGGCCAGGCGCACGCTGAAGGCGCCGTCCGATTCCTGTGCGCTGGCCGTGCCGGCAAAGAACTCGCGGTGCAGCTGTGCCTCGGGCCAGCCGTGGCGGCGGGCCGTGTCGAGCACATGGTTCATGAAGCCCGCGGGACCGCAGACATAGAGATGGGTGCCGGCCTGGGGCGCGGCCAGCAACGTATCCGCATCGAAACACTGGGCCGCGTCGCCATCATCGGCATGCACTTGCACCTGGGCGGCAAATGCCGCTTCGGTCAGCGCGGGCACGAAGGCCATGCGCGCCGCCGCCCGGCCGCAGTAGTGCAGCGCGAAATCTTCGCCCCGCGCATGCAGCGCCTGGGCCATGGCCCAGATCGGCGTGATGCCTATGCCGCCGGCCAGCAGCAGGCTGCGCGTGGCCCCCGTTGCCAACTCGAAATGGTTGCGCGGAGCGCTGATGGTCAGCAGCTGCCCCACCTGCACCTGTTCGTGCATGGCCAGCGAGCCGCCGCGCGACTGCGTTTCGCGCAGCACGGCGATGCGGTAATGGTCACGCGTTGCCGGGTCGTTGCACAGCGAATACTGGCGCACCAGTCCGGGCGCGACGTGGACGTCGACATGCGCGCCGGCGCTGAACGCCGGCAGCGCCTGGCCTTCGGGATGGACCAGCTCGAAGCTGCAGATGCCTTCGGCTTCCACGCGCCGGCTGCGAACGATGACTTGCAATGCACTCATGGTGGGTAACGGGCGTTGACGCCCTGGTCGCTGTTGAATCTAGTCTTCGGCCTGGCGCCGGCTGGCACCCTTGGCCTGGGGGAAATGTTGGGCCGCGTAGTCCTGTGTCGCGGTCTCCACCGCCGGCAGGTTCTCGTGCAGGCGCCGCAGCATGTTCAGCAGCAGCTCGGTTTCCGCGCCGTCAAGCACGGAGAGAAACGCCCGCTCGCGCTCCAGCGCCATGCCCATGATCTGGTCGTGCAGCGTGCGGCCTTCGGGCGTGAGCACCGCAATGCGCAGCCGGCCGTCCGTGGGATCGAGCTCGGTGCGTATCAGTCCGCGCTCCTGCATGCCCTTGAGGCAGCGGCTGATCGAGCCCTTGTCCATGCCGATGACGCGCGAGATCTGCTGCGCCGAGATCGAGCCTTCTATGGCCAGCAGCACCAGGCAGCGCCAGGTCTCTATGCCCACATCGAAGATCTCGAGGTAGTGCTGCGAGGCGCCGCGCGAGAGCTTGTTGGCGATCCAGGTCAGATAGGCCGGTACGTAGTGCTCCAGATCCACCACGCGCGGGGCGCTGGAAACAGGGGCGGCGGAAGGCTTGCTGGCGTTCTTTTTGGTCATGGTCGATGAAGTTGGAAACAGGAGGTTGTCAGTGGACAGCCATGCCCACCCAACGCTCTAGCGTAGCTTCGTCTGCGAGCAGTTCAGCGGCTGGCGCCGCATGCACTACCGTGCCATGGTCCAGAATCAGCGCGCGCTGCGCGTAATGCAGCGCTTCGTCCACCTGCTGCTCGACGATGATGGTGGCGATGCCGGTCTGCTGCGCCATGCGCGCAAACGCCTGCAGCAGCTCCTGGCGGATCAGCGGCGCCAGGCCTTCGAGCGGTTCGTCCAGCAGCAGCAGTTTCGGCTGGCCCAGCAGCGCGCGCGCCACCGACAGCATCTGCTGCTCGCCGCCCGACAGCTGGGTGCCGCCGTTGCGCCGGCGCTCGGCCAGGCGCGGAAACAGCGCGTAGGCTTCGTCCAGCGCGCTGCGCGGGCGGCGCTTGAGACCGGCCAGCAGGTTCTCCTCCACCGTCAGCGAAGGAAAGATGTCGCGCGTCTGCGGCACATAGCCCAGGCCCAGCGCGGCGCGCTGGTGCGGCTGCAGGCCGGCGATGTCCTGGCCCATGAACTGCAGGCGGCCGCTGCGCAGCGGCACCAGGCCCATGATGGCGCGCAGCGCCGTGGTCTTGCCCACGCCGTTGCGGCCAATCATTGCCAGGCGTTCGCCGGCCTGCATCTCGAACGACAGGCCGTCCAGCACCGTGGTCGGGCCGTAGCCGGCGACAACCTGGTGCAGCGCAAGTACAGGGATGGAGTTTGCGGTCTTCATGTCTTCAGCCTCCCAGATAGGCAGCGCGCACCAGCGGGTCGCGGCGGATCGCGTCGGGACTGCCGTCGGCCAGCACCGCGCCTTCGGCCAGCACCAGAATGCGCGTGGCAAAGCGAAACACCAGATCCATGTCGTGCTCGATGATCAACACCGCGAGATCGCGCGGCAGTGCGTCCAGCGCGGCCAGCAGGCGTGCGCCGTCGCCCTTGGGCACGCCGGCCATGGGCTCGTCCAGCAGCAGCACCTTGGGTCGCAGGGCCAGGGCCAGGGCCATTTCAATCAGCCGCTGCTCGCCATAGGCCAGGTCCTGTGTGGCCGTGGCGGCATGGGCCTGCAGCCCGAAGCGGGCCAGGATGTCCTGGGC
>JBBKVU010000481.1:0-4962 GCA_037968595.1 Comamonas sp. | reverse complement strand
TTGGCCGCCTGTTCGCGCAGCTGCTTTTCCTGCTCGGGCGTGACAGTTGCTTTCGAGTTGAGCCAAGCCAGCACATCGGCAATGGCTTTGCCCTGGGTGATGCCGTCCAGCCACTTCGGCAGGCCCGCGGCCCAGCGGTCGGCGGGCCACTCTGGCGGCGCGGTGTGAACGACTTCGGCAGGGCCCATGTCCTTGGTGACAGGGGCTTGCGCAGCCGCTGCCATGTCCTGCAGTTCCTCGGCCACAGCCATGCCGCGCAGCACATCCGGGAAGACGTCGCGCAGCGCAAAGGCCCGGGCGCGCATCTGACGCATGCGCTTGGGATATTGCGACCAGGGGCCTTGTTTGCCTGCCAGGCCCGCGCGCTTCGCGTCTTCCATGCTGAAGGTGCGCACCTGCTCCTGCCCGCCCTTGCGCTTCACGCGGCAGGTTGCGGTCTCGCCGTCGTCATCCTCGGTCACGTAGTCGCAAACTGGGCTGCTCAGCACCAGCGCAATCACCGCATCGCCCCACAGCGCGGGCCTGCCATTGATCACAGCCAGGTTCTGCAGCGACTGCAGAGGCTTCAGGCCCAGCTCGGCACCCCACTGCATGGCGATTAGGCAGTTGCCGGGCTTGCCCTTGAAGTCCTTGGGCACCATGTCGCTGTCGGCAAGGTAGTTGGAGAAGGTCAGAGCCTGCTCGAAGTTCTGCGGGCTCAGATCGAAGCCGCCCGCGGGCTTGAGCTGATGAGCTTGGGTTTGGACGATGGCGTTCATTTGGGTCTCAGTGGATAAATGGGGGGTTGGCAATCAGCAGGGCTGCAGCGGCGCTCAAGGCCATAAGGCCCGAGCAGAGAAGGGCGTGGAGCATGGGTTTCATGGCAGCTCCTTGAAGCACTCGAGCGCCTTGTCATCCGTCCACACCGCCGTAGCGCGCGGGCCGCACACGGCCTGCCCGGCGAACTCGCGGCTGCTGAGCGCCGCGGCATCTTCTTGGTCGGCCTCGGCGCTGGCCCGGGCCGCAAAGTGACCCATGCCCAGCGTGATCAGCAGGGCGAGAATCCAGGGGATAAATTTCATGCTCCGCTCCAGTTCAAACATTCGTCCAAGGCCTTGATTCGCTTGCGCAGCGTGGCGACGGTGGAGCTTTCGCGGTTTGCGGCAAGCCGGGCCCGCTTGTAAGCCGCGAGCCAGATCGAGGTTTGTCGAACCCCGAAAGAACCCTGCTCCTTGACGCTCTGCCGCATGCGCTCCTGTAGCTTCTGGCGCCATTCGCTGCGCTGGGCAACATCGCGGGGGGGGGCTTTGACAATCTCGGTCATGTCTCACTCCAAATGAGAAAACCGCCTCAGTGGGCGGCTTGTGTTTGTCTTGGGGTTGCCTCGCTTGCGGCTGCGAGCTCGGCGTAGATCGCCATCGCGTGCTTGCGGCCGAACCACTCGGCCATGGCTTGGCGCAGGCGCTGCGCTGCCGGGCTGGTCATGAGTTCGGCGTAGGCGTCGCGGCTGGCATCGTCGTGCTGGATGGCATCGCAGAAAACCTCATCTGGCGACGACAGTCCGCCAGCGCTGATGCTGGGCCGGAGCCAGTCGCCAGGCTGCTTGAGCGCCTGCAGCTGGGCCAGCACGATCAGCGGCGCCTGCTGCTCAGCCTCGGCCAGCATCGCCTCATAGGCGTCTTGCTCGGCCTCGCGGTCGTCCTCGAGGCATGTGGCGCCGACAACCGGGTCGGCAGTGATATACGACAGCGGGTGTCGAGCGTTCATAGAACCTCCAGGAACGAAAAAGCCAGCTCGAAAGCTGGCCGGTGTTGAATTTGGTTCCCCTGCTGGCTGGGGCTGTGCAGATCACTATCTGCGTCCGTTCGCTGTCGGCGTGGGCAGCTGTACCGTGGAATTCCCAGCACTTACCCCTGCTGGGCTGCGCGCCTATCGCAGTGATTCGGGGTGGTTACTGGGTGGCCTTGGCGGCTTCGCGCCGTGCTTTGATTTCGGCCTGTGCTTTCCGGCGTTTCGCCAGCGGCAGGTCGAGCGTGGCAAGAATTTCCTGGTCAACCTTGAGGCCGGGGATCATCTCCATCGCTTCAGCCATGTAGTCGCGCCACGCTGTGACCTTGCCGGTTTCCGTGTTGAACAGGCCACCAGTGCCTTTGCAGTGCGTCATCGCAAAGTTCACGCGCTGGGCCAGCGCCATGGCAATGGCTCTCCAGTCGGTGGTGTCCTCGGCACTCTTGCTTGCTTCGCTCATGTCTTGCTCCTTGAAAAACCAAAGTGCTCAGGAAACACTTTGGTTTTCGGTCTAGCTGTTCCCAGTCTGCTTTTCAGCTTCCCGGCTCCAGACCTCACATGCCCCATCCTTCGCGGTGCAAGGGCAGCACCTTCATGGCTCCGCAGCAGCGGGCGTTTGCCTCTTCTGCCTTCCCATCGTTTCCGACGCCGGTTGACCATCTGGCCGGTGCCACTGCAACTTCTGCGTAACGCGTTTGTTGCTGCGATGGGTTTAATGTAAGTGCTCTAACTTTGTTCGTCAAGCATGCTTACGAAAATAATTTAAGCTCACTAACAATCTTGAACGCACTTTTTGATGGCTACTCGTTGCACGGACGAAAAAAAGCCACCCGAAGGTGGCTTCATGGTCGGTTGACGGTAGCGTTCAGTTCGTAGGCGCAGGAGCTGTAGCGGCTTGGGGCACGTTGATGATGATGGGCTGCTGCTGGGTTGGCTGAGCCTGGGCGCCTGCCGCCTGGAAGGTGCTCACAGTCATTTGCTGAATAGCGATACCGGTTCCGATAACTGTGAGCAGCGCCGCCACGATCTGAGCAAGCACCCACCACTTGAAGTTCGAGACTTCCTTATCGATGTGGTCGAGCTTCGTTTCAACGCGCGCAAGACGCTGCTTCGCATCATCGGCGAACTGCTCAAGCGTTATCAGGCGGTTTTCCATTCCGTCATTGTGACCGCTCCCGCCACCTCCTGCAAAAGAACTCACTTTTGCCTCTAGGTCCGAGAGGCGTTTGTAGGCGCCAAAGCTATACGCAGAATCACTCATTCATATGCCTTTCCAGCGCATCGAGCGTCACCCTTACCTGCTCTTTTAGCGCATCGTCCGTTGCTGCCATTTCAATTGAGCTTTGCTCGGAGAGTTTTTTGAACTTCTCCAGGGGCTCCCCTTCAAGCAGGAACTGAGCGATAGCTTCCAATCTATTTACGCGATCATTTGTCCGCGCAAGAAGCTCCCCCATTTTCAGCTGGAGACGAACAATCTCTATCAAAACCGATTGCGATCCCATAATTTCACGACCCATAGGTTCTTTCAATAAGTAGCGCCCGGTCGCGCAAGTTAAACACCATCGAATCAGCGCCCGCGGAGCCGCCTGCCTCAGCGCCCTGAGATGTAGGTGACGGCGTTGCCCTCCGTCTTGACCACTAGGCCGGAATTCCATTCCATGGACTGGGCGCCAGTCTCAGCGGTGTCGGTGGAGCTCGGTCGGCCGCACCGACGGATCACGTCGTCACGGGTCATGCCAGTTTTCAAGTCCTTGGCGCATGTCGCTGCCGGATCCTCGTTGAGCGCAGCAACAGCCTGCTCCATCGACGCCACGAACATCGGGTACTGAGCACGTGCCACTATCATCGGCATGTTGCCAACCGAGTCGAGATTCACAAAGGTCTCCGATAGGCTCATGGACATCTTCTTCTGGAGGCTCACGCCGCTAACTGTCGAGCCCGTCACAATGTGGTAATTGGCCGCTAGCAGCAGGGCGCCGAATGATGCGGCCGCACAGGCTGCTATCCAGGCTTTCTTCATCCCTCTCTCCTTTAAATGCTTGTGCTTTGGGCGCACGGGACTGTCGTTACTTGCGACGGAACTTGCGACGGTGTTCGATCATGGTCCCGATGATTTCGAGATGATGTTCGTCGCTGCGCAGCACGGGGTAGTCGGAGTTCAGAGGAACAAGTTCAAAAATCTCCTGCCCCGATTCGCTGATGCCGCGAACGCGGTACTTTTTGAAGGTGGCGCCTTGCTTCGTGTTTCGTGCTGCCACATAGTCGCCCGGGCTGGGCGTCACCTCTGGGTCGATAAGCACACGCTCCCCTGGCCTGAACTCGGGGAGCATGGAGTCGCCTTTGATCTCGAGGAAAAACGCCCATTGGGACGCATCGTCTTCTCCAAACTCAACGTCGAACCCATCGCCGGGCCCGTAGGGGTTTGAAATCTCGGTGAGGTTGCCGGCCTGGATGTATGAGATGACGGGGAAGCGTCGCACGCCCTCATGAGCGCGCTGGACATTTGCGTCGAATGGCTGCGCCATTCTTTCCGGGCCCACCCCAGTCGCCAGCCACAGCGCACTGAAGCCGGTTGACGCTGCCAATTTCGTGGCTGGAGCCGTCTTGATCGTCTTAGTTGGGCCGTCCTTCCACTGAGTAACTGCCGACGATGACACGCCCGTTACTTCGGCAATCCGCCCAACGGTCATGCCTGTTTCTGCCATCACTTTGGCAATGCGTTCTTGAAGGGTGGTCATGTAAGAGAGCTTACTTATAAAAATGGTTAGAGTGCTTGCAATCAGTCTGTAAGTGCTCTAACATGTGGCGCATGACTAAAGACGAAGCCATTAGCCTGCTTGGAGGCTCTGTTGCCAAGGCTGCGGATGCGATCGGCATCAACTCGCAGGCCATCTCCCAATGGCCTGCGCAACTCCCTTCGCGTCTTGCTGATCGCGTGCAGGCGGCCCTCTACCGCACGCATGTCGCTGCTGAAAAGCCCAGTGCCCCGTCCACCCCAGCCGCCCAGGAGGCTTGAACCATGACCTATCGCAAACGTGAACTTGTTCGCAAGCCCGTCGCCTTGATTCGCGCCCACGGAAGCGAGATAGACGACATGGATTTCCTTGTCGACTACTACGGCGGCGTGTCGCGCGCGGAGGCCTACCGGCTGGGTTTGTTGGAGTTGGCACATGCAAAACGTCATGAAGCCAATTC
>JBBKVU010000480.1:0-3658 GCA_037968595.1 Comamonas sp. | reverse complement strand
GCTGCGGCGCGGCCGCGGCCGGCTTGTCCCAGCCGCGCATCTTGAGCAATTCGCTGCGCTCGCTGCCGTCTATCCAGCGCAGCGCAATGCGCTCGCCCACGCCCTCGAGCGCGCAGTAGCCGTTGGCCAGCAGCGTCTCGCGCGCCACCGGGCCGTTGAAACGCAGCACGAAGAACTGCGCTTCATCCGCCGTTTCATAGGTCGGCGGCAAGATCGACACCACCTGCGGGCCGCCGGTGCTGAACTGGTAGCGCGTCGTTCCCGACAGCACCTGGCCCGCGGGCGACTTCAGGCCGGCAAGCAGCTGTGCCGTGCAGCGCACCCCCGGCGGCAAGGGCTTGGAGAAATCAAACACCCATTCGCGCTCGCTGGTCCAGCGGCCGGTGCCGGCTGCCGCCTGGGCGTCGCTGCACGACAGCTGCAGCGGCGCCGCGGCCTTGGGGTCGCCAAAGCGCACCGCCGCGCCGTCGAACTGCACGCGCACCTGCGCTACCTGCGCGACTTCGCCCTGGGGGTTGAATTGCCCCACGGCCAACGCCAGCGCATTGCCAGCCCACAGCGCCAGCGCGGCGCCCGTCCATTGCTTGATTCCCACGTCTATACCCTCTCGATCCGGCCGTGGCCGGTGCTGCCTTGGCGCGCTCGAAGGCGGCTTTTTGCGGCGAATCGGCCGATCATGGGTGGGCCGGCGCTCTTTGCCAAAAAAAACCCCGCAGAACTTGCGGGGCTTTGGGTGCGAAGCGGCCTACTGTGGCTGATAACCGCTGTTGCGGATGATGGCGGTCCAGGCCCGCGTATAGGCATGCTCGCGCTGCGCGAGCTGCTGGGGCGTCATGTGTCCCACGGTCAGGCCCAGGGCAACCAGTTGCTCGCGCACGTCCTGCATCTGCAACACCTTGGCCGTCGCGGCCGAGAAGCGCTCGATGAATGCCGCAGGCGTGCCCTTGGGCGCATAGAAGCCGTAGTAGGGCATGTCTTCGTATCCCTTGACGCCCTGCTCGGCCAGCGTGGCAACGTCGGGCATGGACGCCTGGCGCCGGTCGCCCAGCACCGCGATCACGCGCATCTTGCCCGCGCGCTGGTGCTCGATGAAATCCTGCACCGCGGCAATGCCGGCGGGAATCTGGTTGCCCAGCATGTCGGCCAGCATGGGCGCCCTACCGCGGCAACCAGGTCGAGCTTGAAACGCTCCGACAGCTGCTTGACCAGGAACTCGGGCGTGGAGGCAGGCGCGGGAATGCCCACCGCGCTCTTGCCGCCCTGCTGGCGCACCCATTGCACATATTCGGCCAGGTTTTTCGCCGGCGTCTGGCTGGACACCGCCAGCGCGTTCACGAAGGTGGCAATGCCGGTCACGGGAACGAAGTCCTGGGCCGGGTCGAAGCCAGGCTTTCTGACGACCTGCGGCAGGATGGAAATCGTGTGGTCGTGCGTCAGGAACAGCGTGTGGCCATCGGCCGCAGCCGCCTTGAGCTGCTGGGCCGCAATCTGCCCGCCCGCGCCGGGGCGGTTGTCGACCAGCACCGTGGTGCCCAGCTCATCGCGCAGCTTCTCGGCCAGCAGGCGCGCGATCGCGTCCGTTCCGCCGCCCGGCGGAAAGCCCACGAGAATGCGGATCGGTTGGGGATCCGCCGCATGGGCGCTGGCGCCCCAGGCCGCGAGGGACGACACCACGGCGGCATGGGACAGAAGACGGCGACGTGAAAGACGCATGGACACTCCAGTGGAATCTAAGGGACGGCAGCGCAGCCCCGAGGCCGCGCTGTCCGGGACTGTGCTCAGGCCAGGCGCGCCTTGTGGCGTTCGAGCTGGGCGCGCACCTGGGCCGGCGCGGTGCCGCCCAATGTGTTGCGCGCGTTCAGCGAGCCGCGCAGGCTCAGGCACTCGAACACGTCCTGTTCGATCTGCGGGTGGAAGCCCTGCAGCGTGGCCAGCGGCAGCTCGGACAGGTCAACGCCTTCGGTGATTGCGGCCTTGACCGCATGCGCCACGGTTTCATGCGCATCGCGGAACGGCAGGCCCTTCTTGACCAGGTAGTCGGCCAGATCGGTGGCCGTGGCATAGCCCTTGAGCGCCGCGCGCTCCATCGCTTCGGCGTTGACGCCTATGCCGCCCTCCTTCTGACCCGTGGCCGGGTTGAGCTGGCCGCCGACCATTTCGCTGAAGATGCGCAGCGTGTCCTTGAGCGTGTCGACGGTGTCGAACAGCGGCTCCTTGTCTTCCTGGTTGTCCTTGTTGTAGGCCAGGGGCTGGCCCTTCATCAGCGTGATCAGGCCCATCAGGTGGCCGACCACGCGGCCGGTCTTGCCACGCGCCAGTTCGGGCACGTCGGGGTTCTTCTTCTGCGGCATGATCGACGAGCCCGTGGTGAAGCGGTCGGCGATCTTGATGAAGCCGAAGTTCTGGCTCATCCACAGGATCAGCTCTTCCGAGAAGCGGCTGATGTGCACCATGCACAGCGCGGAGTCGGCGCTGAACTCGATGGCGAAGTCACGGTCGCTCACGGCGTCCAGGCTGTTCTGGCACACGCCTTCCATTCCCAGGCTGCGCGCCACGCGCTCGCGGTCCAGCGGATAGGTGGTGCCGGCCAGCGCGGCGCTGCCCAGCGGCAGCACGTTGACGCGGCGGCGCACGTCGGCCATGCGCTCGGCATCGCGCTTGAACATCTCCACATAGGCCAGCAGGTGGTGGCCGAAGCTCACGGGCTGGGCCACCTGCAGGTGGGTGAAGCCCGGCAGTATCACTTCGACATGGCGCTCGGCGGTTTCGACCAACGACTTCTGCAGCTCGCCCAGCAGGCCGCTGATCACGTCGATCTCGCCGCGCAGCCACAGGCGCACGTCGGTTGCGACCTGGTCGTTGCGGCTGCGGCCGGTGTGCAGGCGCTTGCCCGCGTCGCCGACCAATTGCGTCAGGCGCGCTTCGATGTTCAGATGCACGTCTTCGAGATCGAGCTTCCAGTCGAAGCCGCCGGCTTCGATCTCGGCCGTGATCTGGGCCATGCCCTTTTCAATCGACGCATGGTCTTCGGCCGAGATGATGCCCTGGGCGGACAGCATTTCGGCATGCGCCAGGCTGCCCATGATGTCGGCCTGCCACAGGCGCTTGTCGAAGAACACGCTCGACGTGTAGCGCTTGACGAGGTCGCTCATGGGCTCGGAAAACAGCGCCGACCATGCCTGGGCCTTGGTATCGAGCTGGTTGTGGGAAGGTTGCGTGGTGGAGCTGTTGGACATGGAGGGGCAATAATCAGAGGGTTCAGACACCCGGAAGAACCGGATGCCGCAATGCAAGATATGCAAATTTTATCGACCCCGCCAGGTTCCGACGAATCCGGTCCTGTACTAGCCCCCACGGCTGGTGCGGTGCAGCGCGTTCTGGTGTTCGATGCCTGCCATGTGGGCGTGGTGCTGCGGGCCGTGCTTTTCGTGCAGAGCGTGGTGGCCACGGCGGCGCTTTTCGACGCCGACAGCGCGCTTGAATGGCTGGCGCGCATGGCCTTGATCACCAGCGGCACGCTGCCCGGAACGCTGCTGTGGCTGGTCGTGGCCTGCGGCCTCAAGCGCGGCCTGCAGCGCCTGCCCGGCCAGGCCCAGGTGCTGGCCGGCATGGGCCTGGGCGCGCTGTGCGGCCTCTATGCCTGCGCCATGCTGTGGCT
>JBBKVU010000479.1:0-5503 GCA_037968595.1 Comamonas sp. | reverse complement strand
GGTCTACGGCAACGACGGCAGCGCGCCGTGGTGCACCGTGGCCAACCCCTCAGCGTTCTTCTCGCACCGCCGCGACGCCGCCAGGCTCGGCAGCAGCGGGCGTTTTGCCGCCTGCATCTGGCGCGACGCCGCAGTCTGAACGCTGGCTGGCGGCCTGGGCTTCATCCCAGGCCTGCTGCTCGGCCTGGGCGCGTCGCAGCAGCTTGCGCTTGCGCGCCGGCGTTCCCAGGATATAGACCAGGATGCTCAGCGGCAGCAGGCCGTAGAGCACGAAGGTCACGATGGCGCCGAGCACGCTGCCCACGGGGCTGGTGGCTTCGGCCACCGCCATCATCAAGGTGACATAGAGCCAGGCGATAACGACAAGGTACATGGAGGGCCTTCAGCTGGGAGTGGGCCTGAGGGGCCGGTGTCCGTAAAAGTGGGAAGCGCTCGCAAAGAGGGCCGAAGTGGATTGCCAGGGGGCGGATGCTGGTCAACAATGGTGGCATCCGGCCGCATCGTTATCCCGCCTTTCTTGGACGCAGCATGAATTCTGACCCACTCCGTGGCTTCGCCCCGCAAATCCCGCAGATTTTCAGTCAGCAATGGGGCCAGATACTGGCAATGCTGCAGCCCGCCGCTGCAGCCATCCCGGCGGCTGAAACGGCGCCCGCAGCGCCGGCCCTGCAGTTCGACCCGCAAAAGCTCCAGCAACTGCAGCAGCACTACCAGCGCGAGCTCACCCGCCTGTGGAGCCATGCCAGCCAGCCACCGGCAGACGCGCTCAAGGACAAGCGCTTTGCCGCCGAGAGCTGGCGCAGCCAGCCCGGCGCGGCGCTGATGGCGCAGGTCTATCTGCTCAATTCTCAGACCCTTCTGGGCCTGGCCGACGCCGTGAAGGCCGACGAGAAGACCACGCGTCGCATCCGCTTCGCGGTCGAGCAATGGGCGGCGGCGCTGTCGCCCAGCAACTGCCTGGCCTTCAACCCCGAGGCGCAGCAAAAGCTCATTGCCTCGCAGGGCGCAAGCCTGGCCAAAGGCATCAGCAACCTGCTGCACGACATGCAGCAAGGCCATCTGTCGATGACCGACGAGAGCCGCTTCGAAGTCGGCAAGAACATGGCCACCACCGAAGGCGCGGTGGTGTTCGAGAACGAACTCTTTCAGCTGATCGAATACAAACCGCTGACCGACAAGGTCAGCGAGCGGCCCCTGCTGATGGTGCCGCCGTGCATCAACAAATACTACATTCTCGACCTGCAGCCCGAGAGCTCGCTGATCCGCTATGCGGTGGCGCAAGGCCAGCACACCTTTGTCGTCAGCTGGCGCAATCCCGACGCCTCGCTGGCCAAGGCCAGCTGGGACGATTACATCGAGGGCGCGGTGCTCACGGCCATAGAGCGGGTGCGGGAGATTTCTGGCGCCGAGCAGATCAACACCCTGGGCTTTTGCGTCGGCGGCACCATGCTCACGGCGGCGCTGGCGGTGCTTGCCGCCCGGGGCGAGAAATCGGTGGCCAGCGCCACGCTGCTGACCACGCTGCTTGACTTCAGCGACACCGGCATTCTCGACATCTTCATTGACGAGCCCATGGTCCGCTACCGCGAATGGCAGATGGGGCAGGGCGGCCTGCTCAAGGGCCAGGAGCTGGCCTCGACCTTCAGCTTCCTGCGGCCCAACGACCTGGTCTGGAACTACGTCGTGGGCAACTACCTGCAGGGCGAAACACCGCCGCCGTTCGATCTGCTCTACTGGAACAGCGACTCGACCAATCTGCCCGGCCCCTACTACGCCTGGTATCTGCGCAATCTCTACCTCGAGAACAAGCTGGTGCAGCCGTGCGCGCTGACCGTGTGCGGCCAGGCGCTGGACCTGTCGCAGCTTGACATCCCTGTCTACATCTACGGCTCGCGCGAAGACCATATCGTGCCCATCAACGCCGCCTATGCCTCGACCCAGCATCTGCCGGGCAATAAGCGCTTCGTGATGGGGGCTTCGGGCCATATCGCGGGGGTGATCAACCCGCCGGCAAAGAACAAGCGCAGCCACTGGCTACGCGAGGACGGCCAGCTGCCCGAAAGCCATGCCGAATGGCTGGCCGGCGCGCGCGAGCATCCCGGCAGCTGGTGGACCGATTGGTCGCAGTGGCTGGCGCAGCAAGGCGGCAAGCAGGTTGCTGCACCCAAGCGATATGGGCGCGGCAAGGCATTTCAACAAATCGAGCCCGCACCGGGTCGCTATGTACGCCAAAAAGCCGGCGCAAATAGTTGACAATGTTGCGCTGCAATATCCGTAGCATGTGGCGATCACCGGCCGTACGTTGACAGGGCCGACCGCCGAAACCAGAGTCATCAAAGGACCATCATGGAAGACATCGTCATCGTTTCTGCTGTTCGTACCCCCGTGGGCAAATTTGGCGGCACGCTCGCCAAGGTTCCCGCGACCGACCTCGGCGCCCTGGTCATCCGCGAGGCCTTGAGCCGCGCCCAGGTGCCGCTGGACCAGGTCGGTGAAGTCATCATGGGCCAGGTGCTCACTGCGGGCGTGGGCCAGAACCCCGCGCGCCAGGCGATGATGAAGGCCGGCGTGGCCAAGGAGACCCCCGCGCTGACCATCAACGCCGTCTGCGGCTCCGGTCTCAAGGCCGTGATGCTCGCTGCCCAGGCCGTGGCCACGGGCGACAGCGAGATCGTGGTTGCAGGCGGTCAGGAGAACATGAGCCTTTCGCCCCATGTGCTCAACGGCTCGCGTGACGGCCAGCGCATGGGCGACTGGAAGATGACCGACACCATGATCGTCGACGGCCTGTGGGACGTCTACAACCAGTACCACATGGGCATCACCGCCGAAAACGTCGCCCGGGAAAACGGCGTGACCCGCGAGGCCCAGGATGCGCTGGCGCTGGCCAGCCAGCAAAAGGCGGCTGCCGCCCAGGATGCGGGCAAGTTTGTCGATGAAATCGTTCCCGTCGCCATCCCGCAGCGCAAGGGTGATCCCGTGCAGTTCGCGGCCGACGAATACATCAACCGCAAGACCAGCGCCGAGGCGCTGGGCGGCCTGCGTCCCGCGTTCGACAAGGCCGGCTCGGTCACGGCCGGCAATGCATCGGGCCTCAACGACGGCGCGGCCGCCGTGGTCGTGATGTCGGCAAGCAAGGCCAAGGCACTGGGTCTGAAGCCGCTGGCGCGCATCGTGTCCTATGCGACTTCGGGCCTGGACCCGGCGACCATGGGCATGGGCCCGGTTTTTGCTAGCCGTAAAGCATTGGAGCGCGCCGGCTGGAAGGCCGAGGACGTGGATCTGTTTGAGCTCAACGAGGCGTTTGCGGCCCAGGCCTGTGCGGTCAACCAGCAGTTGGGAATCGACCCCGCCAAGGTCAACGTCAACGGCGGTGCCATTGCGCTGGGTCACCCCATCGGTGCCTCGGGCTGCCGCGTACTGGTCACGCTGCTGCATGAAATGCAGCGCAGCGGCGCGCGCCGCGGCCTCGCGGGTCTGTGCATCGGTGGCGGCATGGGCGTGGCCATGGCGCTGGAACGCGTCTGAGCCTATGACCGCGGCCCGGTGTTTTTCACGCGGGCTCGGTAGTTACCTCAGCGTGGTATCCGCCTAATTTGGATAGAGTGTCTGAATCGTACTAGTGGTTTGTCCAGGAGAAAATGCATGAGTCAAAAAGTAGCGTATGTCACGGGGGGTATGGGCGGCATTGGTACGTCAATCTGCCAGCGCCTGCACAAGGACGGCTTCAAGGTGATCGCCGGCTGCGGCCCGACACGGGATTTCCAGAAGTGGCTCAAGGAACAAAAGGACCAGGGCTTTGAGTTCTATGCCTCCGTCGGCAACGTCGGTGACTGGGATTCGACGCACGCGGCCTTCAGCGCGGCCAAGGCCGAGCACGGCAGCATCGATGTATTGGTGAACAACGCCGGCATCACGCGCGACCGGATGTTCCTCAAGATGACGCGCGAGGACTGGGACGCGGTGATTGAAACCAATCTGACCTCGATGTTCAATGTCACCAAGCAGGTGGTCGGCGACATGGTGGAAAAAGGCTGGGGCCGCATCATCAACATCAGCTCGGTCAACGGCGTCAAGGGTCAGTCGGGTCAAACCAACTACTCGGCGGCCAAGGCCGGCATGCACGGCTTCACCATGGCCCTGGCGCAGGAGCTCGCCACCAAGGGCGTGACGGTCAACACCGTGAGCCCGGGTTACATCGGCACCGACATGGTCAAGGCCATACGCACCGAAGTGCTCGACAAGATAGTTGGCACCATTCCGGTGCGTCGCCTGGGCGAGCCCGGCGAGATTGCCTCGATCATTGCCTGGCTGGCGTCCAATGACGGCGGCTACTCTACCGGTGCCGATTTTTCGGTCAACGGCGGCCTGCACATGCATTGATGCTTTCAGGCAAAGAAAAAACCCGCTGCGGCGGGTTTTTTTATGTATCGCGCATTACCGTGGAAAGCGCGCAGATGACCCAGCAACGGGTTCAAAAAGAAAAAACCCGCATTGCGGGTCTCTTGTGCCGGCTCGGCGGCGGTGGATGTCAGGGTGCGCGGCATCTGTATGTGAATCGCGACCCAGTGAAAAGTGGTGCATGGGGTTCGCTGAGGGAACCCGGGCTTCTCAGCAGCGGGCAGGTGCGCGCTTGCGATCGCGTTCGTCTTCGGGCCAGGCAGAGAGGTTGGCAGTCATGTTCATAGCAAAAAGCTCCTTGATATGTGTACAACGCCTTTGCGCGGGATTGCGTTGACAGACAAATGCTATTTTTGAAAAATATTTTTGAAAGTCACGCCAGAGCGGCAACGGCCTGATCGAAGAAAAAACCCGCCGCGGCGGGTTCTCGTGCCGGCTGAGCGGCGGTTGAATCAGGGGGCGGAACATCTGCGTATGGATGATGGCCCGGAAAAAAGGGCGCTGCGGGGGCGTCAATGCGCAGCCCGGCAGCAGCAGGCAAAAATTTCAGCAGCGGGCCGGTGCGCGCTTGCGATCGCGTTCGTCTTCGGGCCAGGCAGCCGTGTGGGCAGTCATGTTCATAGTAAAAGCTCCTTAGTGCTCATACAACGTGGGGCGCGCGGACAACGTTGACAGCCAAACGCAAATAAATGAAACGAAAACGAGCTTTTCGACCGCGTTATTTTTCCTTATGCAAAATACATAGCAAAAAACCAAGGCAAAGCCTTGGTTTCAAGCGGGTATAGCGGTTGGAGCTTGGCTTACGAATCGTTGCCAGCCTGGGCTGTCAAACCTTCCATGGCGTCGTTGATTTCCAGCCAGCGCTCTTCCAGCGCGTCGATTTCATCGCTGCAGGCCTTCAGGCGCTTGCCGGCTTCGACGATTTCAGCTGCCGGCAACGGCTCGGTCAGGCGCTGTTCAATCTGGGCGCGTTCGGCCGTGAGCTGCGCCAGCTTCTTGTCGTTGGCTTCAAGCTCCTTCTTGAACGGGCGCATCTTGTCGGCCAGCTCCTGGCGCGCCAGCGCCGCCAGGCGGCGCTGCTCTTTCTGGTCCACGGCCGGGC
>JBBKVU010000478.1:0-7952 GCA_037968595.1 Comamonas sp. | reverse complement strand
TGACCGTCCAGGCCCAGGCCGAGCGCAGCGGCGCCACCGAAGGCACGGGCGCCTACATCGCGCGCACCTCCACGGTGGGCGCAAAGACGGCGCTGACGCAACGCGAAGTCGCGCAGTCGGTATCCGTCGTCACGCGCCAGCAGATGGACGACATGGGAATGACCACGCTGCCCGACGCGCTCAAGGCCATGCCGGGGGTGACGGCCTTCCAGGGCTCGATGCTTGCCGATCGCTTCCTGGCGCGCGGCTTTGAAGTGGGCAACGAAAACCTGCGTGTCGATGGCGCATCGCCGATGTTTCGCGGTTTCTCGGTCGACCATGACCTGGCGTTCTATGACCATGTGGAAGTGCTGCGCGGCGCCGACGGTCTGTTCGGCGGCAATGGCGATCCCGGCGGAGTGATCAATCTGGTGCGCAAGAAGCCTACGCGAGAAAAGCAGGTCCAGGTACAGGCCCAACTGGGCAGCTGGAACTTCCGGCGCGCCGATCTCGACGTCAGCGGCCCGTTGAGCGAAGACGGCCGCATCCGTGGCCGCGGCGTGCTGGCGCACGAAGACAAGGATTTCTTTTTCGATGTCGCGCACAGCAAGCGCAGCATGGCCTACGGCGTGCTCGAAGCCGACCTGACGCCCGACACGACGGCCTTGCTGGGTGCGTCCTATGTCAAGCGCGACTCGTCGTACCAGGGCTACGGCCTGCCCCGGGCGCGCACCGGTGAAGACCTGGGCCTGCCACGCACGCTTTATCTGAGCGGCGCGGATGACCGTGCCGACAAGAACATCACCGGTCTTTTCGGCCACCTCACCCACCGTTTCAGCCCGGACTGGACGCTGGACGTCGATGCCAACCACGAGCGCGCCGACCAGGACCGCTTCGACCATTACTTCAATGGGGCCGCCGACGCGCTCACCGGGGTGGGCACGACGGGCGGCGCCAACTTTCAAAAGGAGCACTGGAGCAACGCCTCCGTTGACGCTGCGCTCAAAGGGAGGTTCAGCGCCTGGGGCCGGCAGCACGATGTGCTGGTCGGCGGCTCATGGTCCAGATTCAGCGTCAACGCGCTGCTTCAGCGCCCCGTGCCGTATGTGCCCACGACGGTGCCCGACATCTACCGCTTCGACCCCGCTGCCTACCTGCGCCCCTCAGCGCTCACGGCCTGGAGCCGCCAGCCCTCGCGCACGGAAAATACCGGTATCTACGGGTCGCTGCGCCTGCATCTGAGCGAACCGTTGCGCGTCATCGCAGGCGGGCGCGTCGGTCAGTACAAGTATTCGTTCGAGAACACGCTGCTGAACGCCAGTGGTGCGGTGACTTCGACATCGATCACCAGGTACGAGGACAGCAGCGTCTTCACGCCCTATCTTGCGGCCACCTATGACCTGGACCGTGCGTGGACGGCCTACGCCAGCATTGCCGAGACCTTCAAGTCGCAGGCCAACAACCGTTCCGGCCCGGCGCCGGGCGCGCCGCTGGACCCGGTGAGCGGGCGCAACTACGAACTGGGACTCAAGGGCGCGCATCTCGACGGCCGGGTGCACAGCGCGCTTGCGGTCTACCGCATCGAGCGCGACGGCGCCGCGGTGCGCGACCGCCGCTTTCCCGCAAGTACGGCCGACCTGGGCAGCAGCTGCTGCTTTTTGCCCACGGGCCGCATTGTCTCCAAGGGCCTGGACGCCGAGCTGACGGGCGAGCCGGTGCGCGGCCTGCAGCTCTCGCTGAGCTACAACTACAACGACAACCGCGACAAGAATTCAACGCTGGGCGGCCGCTTCAACGGCACCTCGCCCGCACACATGGCGAAGATCTTCGCGGCCTACCAGCTGCCCGGCCAGTTCGGCAAATGGAAGCTTGGCGGCGGTGCCACGGTGCAGAGCCAGACTTTCATCAACGACTACGCCTACCTGCGCAACGCCGACGGCACGGTGGGCACCAGCACCGGTGACTACCGCATCACGCAGGCCGGCTACACCGTCTACAGTGCTTTCGCCGAATACCGGATAGACAACCAGTGGACGGCCTCGCTCAACATCAACAATCTGTTCGACAAGACCTACTACAGCAGCATCGGCTATCTGGACTACGGCAGTTTCTATGGGTCGCCGCGCAGCGTGATGCTGGCATTGCGCGGGAGGTTCTGACGCGCGGTCTGCTCAGAACACGCCCAGCCCCAGGCCCGCTGCCAGCGCCTCGCCCAGCGCGCGGCAGGTCTGCAGATCCTGCGCTCCGATCTGCTTGGGCGCCAATATGGCCTCTGGCGTCTGCGCATGGGTGCAGACAATCAGCGGCTCGGCCACGGGCCTGAGCCGCCAGCCGGTGGCAATGCGCGCGATCTGGCGCGCGGCATTGCTGCCGTCGCTGCCCGCGCAGATCAGGCTGGCATAGGGCCGGCCGTTGATGCGCTCGAGCGCGCCGTAATAGCTGCGGTCGAAGAAATCCTTGAGCTGGCCGCTGATGGCCGCGAGATTTTCTGGCGTGGCAAAGATATAGCCGTCGGCCGCCAGCACATCGTCGGGCCCCGCGTCGCGCGCGTGCAGCAGGCGCACGGTCACGCTGCCTTCGGCGGCCGCGCCGTCATGGGCAGCCTGCGCCATCTGGCGCGTGCCGTCGGTGAGCGAGTGGTAGATGATGAGCAGTGTCTTGCGTTGCATGACTCCAGCATAGTGCCAATGCATGGACGCCCGCCACGCAACGCTTGTCGGGCGGGCCGCGCCCTGCTCAGATGGATTGCCCCTGCGGACCTTGTTCCAGGTCAAGCAGCGATCGGACGTGGAGGCCTATGCTGGCAATTCAGTACAGCTCCCTTTCCTCTGTTCTTCAAGGAGATCCCCATGGCCCAGATGATGAAAGCGGCGGTATTCGTCGAACCCGGTCGCATCGAGGTAGTGGACAAACCGATTCCCGATGTCGGCCCCAACGATGCGCTGATCAAGATCACCACGACCACGATCTGCGGCACGGACGTGCACATTCTCAAGGGCGAGTATCCCGTCGCCAAGGGTTTGACGATAGGCCACGAACCCGTGGGCGTGATCGTCAAGCTCGGCAGCGCGGTCCGCGGCTACGAGGAAGGCCAGCGCGTGATTGCCGGCGCGATCTGCCCGGATTTCAACAGCTATGCCGCGCAGGATGGCGCGGCATCGCAGGACGGCAGCTACCTCGCGGCCAGCGGGCGCTGCGGCTGCCACGGCTACAAGCTCACCGCGGGCTGGCGCTTCGGCAATCTGATCGATGGCGCGCAGGCCGAGTACCTGCTGGTGCCGGATGCGCAGGGCAATCTGTCGCCGGTGCCGCAGGGTCTGAGCGATCGCCAGGTGCTGATGTGTCCGGACATCATGTCCACGGGCTTTGCGGGCGCGGAAAACGCCAACATCCGCATAGGCGACGTGGTGGTCGTGTTTGCGCAGGGGCCCATCGGACTGTGCGCGACCGCGGGCGCCAAGCTGCGCGGGGCGAGCACCATCATTGCCGTGGATGGCAACGATCAGCGCCTGGGCGTGGCGCAACAGCTCGGTGCCGACATCACCTTGAATTTCAAGACCCAGGACGTGGTCGCCGAGGTGCTCAAGGCGACGGGCGGCAAAGGCGCCGACAGTGCGATCGAAGCGCTGGGCACGCAGCAGACCTTCGAGAGCGCGCTGCGCTGCATACGCCCCGGCGGCACGCTGTCGAGTCTGGGTGTGTATTCGACGGACCTGAGGATTCCCCTCGATGCCTTTGGCGCGGGCCTGGGTGACCACCGCATCAACACCGCGCTGTGCCCGGGCGGCAAGGAACGCATGCGCCGGCTGATGGCGGTGATCGCCAGCGGACGCATCGACCTGGGCCCGCTGGTGACGCATGAGTACGGGCTGGAGGATATCGCCGCCGCCTACGAGCTGTTCAGCCATCAGCGCGACGGCGTGCTGAAGATCGCCATCCGGCCCTGATGCCGGCGCACCGCGCGGCGTTCAGCCCTCAGGAGGGCATGGGCAGCGCTTCGCCGTTGATTGCCCAGCTCACGCCAAAACGATCGGTCAGCATGCCAAAGGTTCTGGCCCAGAACGCGGGCGCCAGCGCCATGGTGACCTGTCCGCCTTCGGCCAGCGCCGCGAAAGCGGCTTCGGCCTGGGCCACGGTGTCGTATTCAAGGGCCAGCATCACGCCCTTGATGCCGTCGAAAGGCATTCCGGGCGGCATGTCGCCGGCAAACAGCAGGGCGCCGCCGGGCAGTACCAGGCTGGCATGCATGATGCCTTCGCCCGTGGGCGCGGGCATGCCGCCGCAGCTTTCGGCGGGCGATCCGGCCGGCGGCGGTGGTACGTCGTCGTAGCTCAGCATCGCCTGGATCTGCGCGCCCAGCGCTTTTTCATAGAAGGCAAACGCTTCGCGCGTGGTGCCGTCGAAGCTCAGGTAGGGGGTCAGGGTGGTGGACATGCACGTCTCCTAGGAGGAAATCTGTGGTCGGGTGGGACTATGAATCCGCTGCACGCGGCAGCATCACTGTAATGCGGGTCGTGTCGGATTCGTCCAAGACCTCAAGGGCGATGCTGCCATGCTGGGCCTCGGTCAGCAGCCTGGCGGAGTAGGTGCCCAGGCCCGTGCCCTGCGCCTTGCCTGCAGTCACGAATTTGTCGAAAAAGCGTTCGCGTATCGCCACCGGCACCGCGCCGCGGTTGCTGATGACGATGCGCAGCGGATCCTGTTCGTGCAGTTGGATGGAAACCCGCGAGCCTGCCGGCGCGGCCTCGCAGGCATTGGTCAGCAGGTTCTGGAAAATGGAATAGCACAAGGTGGCATCGGCCAGCGCCAGGGGCGGCGTGGCGCCCACGGCCACATCGGTGTCCACTGCAATCGCCAGTCGTTTCTCCGCAAAGGTGATGCGGTGCATTTCCGCAATGCGCCGCAGCAGCTCGCCAATGGGCACCGGCTGCGCGCGCAGCACGAAGCGGCCCGATTCAATCCGGTAGAGCTCGGACGAGAGGTTGATCATGCCGAGCACCTGCATCACGCTGTCTTCCATCAGGCGCAATTGTTCCACCTGCCGGCGCCCCATGGAGTCGTCTGCCATCAGGGCCTGGACCAGTCCCAGCGCGCCGGCCAGCGGGGCCTTGAGGTCATGCCGGGTGATGCGCTCCACGTCTTCGCGCAGCGCCGCGGTTTCAACCATGCTGTCTAAACCCGCCTGCAAGTCCTTGCGCAGCTGCACGTAGCGCATGAAATTGCGCACTCGCGGCTTGAGGGTGGCGGGATCTATCGGCTTGGTGATGAAATCCACGGCCCCGAGATCGAGCCCCTTGAGGCGCGCGTCCGTCGATGCCATGGCGGTGACGAAGATGATGGGGATGGTCTGGGAGGTGGGGTGTTCGCGCATCAGGCGGGCGACATCGAAGCCGTCCATGCCGGGCATCATGACGTCGAGCAGCACCAGGTCGGGAGGGTCGTCGGAGGTCAGCACCTCCATCGCCTTGGCGCCGGTCTGCGCCAGCCTGACGCGGTACTCGCCTTTGAACAGCTGCGACAGCAGCAGCAGGTTGTCGGGCGTGTCGTCCACGATCAGTATGGTCGGCCGCGGCGCTTCCTCTGGCGCGGCGGCGGGCTCCGGCGCGAGCGCTGCGCAAGGCGCGGCTGCAACTGCAGCGCCAGGGCTGCGCGGTTTCCACTGCAAGGCCTTCTCCAGGCGTTCGGCCAGCTGCCGCGGAGAGTAGGGCTTGAGCAGCAGCGAAGTCACTCCCATTGCAATCGCCTCGTCTACCCGCTTGCGCTGCGCCTCGGCGGTGATGAGGATAAAAGGTGTGGCGAACAGCTTGGGGTCGGCGCGCATCGCCTGCAACAGTTCCACGCCGGTCATCACGGGCATGTTCCAGTCGGACAGCACCAGGTCGAAGTGCTGGCTCTGGAGCATCCGCAGCGCCTGCGCGCCGTTGCTCGCGGAGTCGATGCGCTCGATGCCCATCAGTCGCAGCTGATTGATGGTGACTTTGCGCATCGCCTCGAAATCATCGACCACCAGGCAGCGCGCTGTGCTGGCGATGGAGGGTGTGGCTGATTGGGTGAATATGCTCATGCCTGTGTCTCTTGCGCTGGAGGAGAAAATGGGCTCGCCGTGCTGGTTTCTTCGGGCACGAAGCGCTGGATGCCGACGGCAACGATGGGCTCCATGTCCGCAAGCAGCTGGCGGCGTTCCTGCTGGAGGGCTTGGGTCAGCGCCAGTTCGATGACGGCCGTGACGCGACCTGCGTGGCGTACAGGCATGAGATGGATCGTGGCGGGAGCGCAATGCCCCAGGCCCGATTCGATGCGCAGGTAGTCGGCGCCGGGATTCTCTATCGTCACCGCCTGCCGCGTGGCGATGCAGCGCTCGATCATCCCGACGGTCTTGCCGCACTCGGACAGCGTCTGCTCTGCGCTGGCCCCCGAGCCTGCATAGTGGGCCAGGGCTTCAATGGACTGTTCATCCTTCACCAGCACCATCAATGCCTGACCCACGGGCAGATTCCGCGCCATTGCACCGAGCACGGTACGCGCAAAGGCCGGGAGCGTGTCCACCTGCTGGAGTTCCAGCAACAGCTCCGCCACGGCCTTGCGCCGGTGGGTCTCGCAGGTCAGCAGGTCATGGCTCTCCTGCAGGGCTTTCAGGGTCACCTTGTGGCGTGCCATCTCGCGGCGCAGCCGCGTGGCCCAGAAAAGCATCGCAAACAGCACGCCCCCCAATGCCGCCGCGCCTGGAATGCCCCAGGTCATCCATGCCTGGTGCCACTTCCGGCTGGTGTCGAAGGATTCGGAAAACAGCTGGTACTCCATCAGGGATACGCCGTACTTGCCGCGCCACGACTGGTCCAGCGCCGAGCCCACGCGGCGGTTCTCATCGAAATACCGCTGCAGCGCCTGCTGCAGATCGGGCGCGCGCGGGGAGAGGCCCCAGCCCGCCTGCGTGGCCTCTCCCACGGGGAACAGCATGTCCAGGTTTTGCGGGTCGTTGCGCACCCAGTGGAAGGCAGACTCGGCGGCGATCACGGTGAAATCGGCGCGCCGCTGCGCCACGGCCTGCATGGACTGTGCCGTGGGGGCATTCTGTATCACCACGGCCTGGCTTGCGGCTGCCGTGGCGTTGAGCCCGCGCAGCCAGCCTTCGTAGGCGGTTCCCGCCTGAACCGCCGCGATGCGCCCGCGCAGGTCGTCCTGCGCGCGCAGACTGCCGCGCATTTCCGGGCGTGCGACGACCACGTTGCGGGTCACGAAGTAGGGCACCAGCGTCATCTTCTTCTGGCGCCAATCGGTGATGTGCAGGTCATTCGGATACAGGTCGCACTGGCCGCTGGCCAGCGGCGCGGCCTCGTAGCGATCGTCCTGCACCGTGGTGCCCTGGGCGTTGTGGAACTGCTGATCCCACTTCTCCAGCGTCTTCGTCGTGGGCTGGACACCCAGATACCGCGCGAAATCCTCGCCATTGGCGCGGTAGTAGTCGGCGCTGGTGCCGGTCACGCAGATGCGCAGCTCGCGGCTGCTCTGAATTTCCGCCAGCGTGCGGCCCCAGACACTGGCGCTTGCCAGCGCCACGAGCAGAAGACATGCAATCGAGCGCATGGGGAATTCCTCGCGCCGCATTCAGCCGGCACGCGCGGGAGCCAGCCGCGCGAGCGCTTCCAGGGCGGTGTCGAAATCGATGCGCTCCAGCGCCCGATGCACGGCAGACAGGCCATGGGCCAGCGGGTCGCCATCGGCGGCAAGGCGTTGCACCAGCGCCTCCAGTGCGTCGCCTGCATCCGCGTCATCGTCTTGCAGCAACTTGCGCAGGCGTGCCAGCCCGGCTTCGGCTTCGGCCGAGCGCGCGGCCATGAAGGTGGCAGGGCCCGGGCTGGCATGCGCCCCGGCGCCCGGTTCGCTGTGCTGCAGCGCTGCAATCAGCGGTCGCAGCAGCGCCCCCACATCGGACAGCAGCGCCAGGCACAACGGCACGCGCGCCTGGCTGGCGC
>JBBKVU010000477.1:0-8032 GCA_037968595.1 Comamonas sp. | reverse complement strand
CGGCCTTCAAGCATCTGTTGACTCTCGTCTATGGCCTGCTGCAGAGCTTGCCTGTACTGGGCCTTGCGCAATGGGTCGTTCACCTGAGCACGATAAAACTCGACGTCGTAAGGATTTTTTACCAGTGCTCTGAACACTGCTTCTCGAACAAGCTGAATTGCTGCTTCGTTCATAAGGCTCTCCTTCGATCTGCGGCAGCCACTCCGTGATGCTCGATATCAGTGTGACATCTGACAACCATTTGCAAAAAATATTAATGCCCGCGATAGCGGGATTTTTCACTGCAGAGGGCGTTATGAAGCAATCCCTATCTCGGCCCCAGCGCGCAATGCTGGCCAACGCCATCGCCGGCCGACCGCTCTACCACGGCCTGCGACGCACGCATGAATCCGGCCCGCTCAGCACTGCCCAGGCCCTGCACCGCAAGGGAATGGTGGCCGGCATCAATCACCTGTCCACGGCCGCAGGCCGCGCGGCTCTCGCAACCCCCAATAGCATGCTCTATTACCCAGCTGGACGCGCAGTTCCCACACCATGAAGGGTAGCGGGTAACCTTGCGTGTTAGAGCCGCTAGCTCAACCATTGAGTCGTCGTTATATTGCATTGCCGTGCTAGTCGCCCTGTCTGCGGCAACACTCCCAGCCTGCCGCGTAGCGACTCTTAGTAAAAACGCCGGGGAATGCGGAATAGGCTGCGGGATACATGACTTGTTTATGGCTAAGACCACGCCGTGCCGCGTGGGCTAGCCTGCTGGCATTGCACATGCAGGTCTCCATGCCTGGCGATACATCAGCCCGTGCTACGTCATTGCCAATGCGGGCGCAGCTGCATCCGCGCCCAGCCGGAACACCCCCACAGCCTGCACCAATTGCTTGGCCTGCACGTTGAGGCTGTCGGCCGCAGCTGCGGACTCTTCCACAAGGGCAGCATTCTGCTGGGTGACCTGATCAAGCTGCGCAACCGCATCGCTGATCTGGCCGATGCCTGTGGTCTGCTCGATGGTGGCGGAACTGATTTCACCGATTAGGTCGGTGACCCGCTGCACTTGGCCGACGATTACCTGCATGGACGTGCCGGCCTCATCGACCAGCTTACCGCCTGCGCTCACAGCATGCACACTGTTGGCTATAAGCGTCTTGATCTCCTTGGCAGCTTCGGCACTGCGCTGCGCCAGGCTTCGCACTTCACTCGCGACCACGGCAAAGCCCCGGCCCTGTTCACCTGCGCGTGCGGCCTCAACGGCCGCATTGAGCGCCAGGATGTTGGTCTGAAACGCAATGCCATCAATCACGCTGATAATGTCTGCGATCTTGCGCGATGCCGTATTGATCTCGGCCATCGTAGCCACTACCTGCTCCATCACTTCACCGCCCTGGCGCACACTCTGACTTGCGCTATTGGCCAATTGCGTGGCCAGGCGGGCGGTCTCTGCATTGTGCTGCACGGTGCTGCTGATCTGTTCCATGGAAGCTGCCGTCTGCTGAAGATTGCTAGCCTGTTCTTCTGTGCGCTGCGACAGATCGGCATTGCCTACGGAAATCTGGCCGGATCCCGTCGCAATGCTGTCGCTGCTGAAGCGCACGGAACTCACGACGCGGCGCAGCGATTCCTGCATGGAGTGCATGGCGTGGACCACGGAGCCATCTTTGGCCTTGGAAATATCGATGCGAGTCGTCAGATCGCCATCGGCAATCGCACTGGCCATCTTTGCCACGTGGGCGGGCTCACCGCCCAACTGGCGCGTAAGGCCGCGGGTGATAGTCACACCCAGCACGACTCCCATTACCACGCCACCCAGCGTTAGCACTAGCAGCAGGATGCGGATGTTCTCATAAATGATATCGGTTTCATCTTTGAGGTTGCTAGCGAGGGCCATACGCCGGTTCACCAATTGGGTCATCAGATCGTCGACCTTGTCGGCGATGGGCCACACCACCGTGAACAATTGCTGCGTGGAGCCCAGCGCTTCAATGAGCGGCTCGGAACGCAGCAAGGCCACTGTTTGATCAGATGCCTTGGTGTAGGCCTCCACCGAGGCACGGGCTTCTTCCAGCATAGCCTTGCCTTCAGGCCCGGTGAACGACTTCTGCGCCATCTGCAATTGCGCCAGGGTGTTCGACAGGCGCTGCTCACGATATTTGAGGTGGGCATCGCGGTCATTACTGGAATAGGACAGCATCGCGCTGCGCAGGGCACGGGCGGCGGCCAGCAGCTCGATGTTGGCCTCCGCGACTTGGCGCATACCCACGGTTTCGCGCTCGTACATGGTGTTGGCGAGCTCGTTGATCTGCCCCGCTTTCAGGATTCCCTGAAAACCAATCAGCGCCGCAATGGCTGCGACCGCAAGAAACCCGACCAGCAACTTGGTGCCTACGGACCAGTCTGAAAACAACTTCATTTCTACTCCAAGAGGGATGATTTCGCGCCGTTCCAGCAGGCGTGCAAATTGCGGATTTTCAGCACCGACGCCTCTGATGGCTATAAATTATTGCAAAACGTAACATCAATAATGATAGCAGTATCTTGTTGCTTTTTTTATACAAACAGGGCGTAAACGGAGCTTACTGAGCACTCAATCCAGCCGCATACATGTACCGGGCCATTTAGAGTTCCATACGTCAGCATGGCGAATACTTCGTGCAGGACACGTCCTACAATATCTGAGCATTAAATCTCACAGACTTCCCACAAAATATCTAATGTATCTTTTAGCAATGCATGGTTTCCCGCATTGCAGATATTTCAAGAACTTTTGATAGCTGAGATGGACGGCCAAACGGAATGTGCAGGCAAGCCCTCAGGCAGTGAGAAATGTGGACCTAGCGACGCGCCTCATTCGGGGTCATGCCCGCAAGGTTGGTGCTGCGGAATACCTGGTCGCGCACGCCAGCAGAGCAACGTACGAGTTCTCGATAGCGCCACGCGGGCTACCAGCACACCAAACGGAGTTTGATCGGTGTGAAGTGATCATGCGCGAGGCAAATACCTCCACGAGCAGGCCCACGGCGCCAGCAGCGATAGTCGGAAGCGCGATGCGGGGAACCCAGCGAAGTCAATACGATGTGCGTCCTCGAGACAAAGAGCAGCGTGGCCACCCCGACGAATCGAGCGGTGTGCCGACCGATGGGCAAGACGCAGCATTCGGAAACCAAGTCCAGCACACTCGAAAACTTGCCCCATACGGGCCGGTGATGCGCAGCCTGCACCTCACCCTGAAACGCGAGTACTTCCAGGCAATCAGCGCTGGCAGCAAGCCCGAGGAATTCCGCCTGTGCACGCCGCACTGGCGCAAGCGCCTTGAGGGCAAATAGTTCCACTAAATCGTGCTCACGCTGGGCTACCCGGCGCGCAACGACCACGCCCGCCGCCTGTCTCTGCACTGGCGCGGCTACAGCGTGAAAACCATCCCCCACCCGCACTTCGGCACCGAGCCCGTCGAAGTGTTCGCTATCAATGTTGAAGGACATCTATGCACACGGCACTTGCAACTCCATATTCCATCAGCGTGATCCAGCCCAAAGCCCCAGCGCCTGGAAGTGGCGGGGCCCGCGCCGAGCACGTTCTGGCCATGCCCCAGGCAGTGAGCGAGCTGGGCTACCCCTGCGCGGCCTGGGCACATTACGCCAACGGCATGTTGGTCATCTCGGCCGTGGAGAAGCCCGACCCAGAGCCGAGCGAGTTCAACACCGGGCCCGAGTACCACCTGAGCGTCAGCGCCATGGGCCACCGCTGCAGCACAGCAGATGCCATCTGGGCGCTGGGCCAATTCGACCTGCTGGATGCCAAGGAAGACAACCACACCCCCAGCGGGCGCGTGCGCAACTTCTGGCTCCCGGTGGCCGACCCGCTCAGCGGCTTCGAGTGCCCCTGCCAAGACAGCGAGCCCGCAATGCGCGAGGACAAGGGTGATTTTGTATGGAGAGGAACACCGCGATGACCACAGCGCAACACCAATGCCTTGCATGTGCTGGATCTGGCTGGGTATGCGAGAACCACCCGGACAAGCCATGGGAGAACGCCGACGGAACAAGATGCTGCGAAGGCGCCGGGGGCAACTGCGAATGCAATCCGAATGGCGAGGTCGAATTTCAAGCCGTCTTCGCCAGCACCTCTCCAGAAACTGTGAAGGAGTGGGCGCAATGACAGCACAAGACCAACAGAGCCACGCGCCTGCCGAGCAATGGAAGTGCGGCAACGAGTTCCTGCCCTATCACCCGAGCGCATCGCATGTCGAGCCGGCGTATCGCGACGGATGGAATGCCTGCTTCAAAGCAGCAGCCCAGGTGCAGGCCATGCTCGCGCACTGCGGGGTTGGAAACGAGGAAAAACCTGCGCAAACCCGCATGGGTGCTGGATCTTCCCCTGGGCCTGAACTTCCCTCCGGATGGCAAGTCGTGCCGGTGGAACCAACAGCGGAAATGCTCCAGGCCAACGGCGATGACGGCAGTCCTATTCTTCAAAGCGATGCGTTCTGGTTCCCGACCAGCGCGGACGCCCGGTCTTTCGGACGCCAAGTTTACGGCGCCATGCTGGCAGCAGCCCCGCGGCCACCAGCCGCGCAGGAGCACAAGCCGCTGACGTATGAGCAGATCCGCGAATGGTGGGCCAGCGAGAACGGGCTCGAGGATTGCGACCTGGGCAAGCTCGTTGACTTCACCACGGTAGTTCGCGAAGTTGAAACCAAGCTCGGCATCAAGTAGTAGCGCCAACACACCAGCCACCAGCCCCGCCATCGTGCGGGGCTTCTTTTTTGGAGGACCCGACGCCATGACAACCAGCGCCAGCACCTGGGAGCAGGCCGACAAGGCCTACCAGCTCCACCACATCAACTGCCCCCAGTGCATTGCCGCCGGCGCCGCGCCCGGCAAGCAGGAGCGCTGCCCGCAAGGGCAAGCGCTCTGGGACACCTACAACGCGGCGGGCGATCCGCCGCACTTCACCTGGCTGCCAGCACTACCTCGTTCCTTGAGTTCGTCCAGCCCACCCCGAAAGGGCACTCCTTTAGCGAGCACATGACCATGACCATCACCACAGTTGCAATCTCCCCCCGCGTCGTCTCCAAAGAGATCGCGGCACAACTCTTGAGCCTGTCCGTAAAGTCGTTTGAGCGCCTTGTGGCTCAAGGCAGCATGCCAAAGCCCAGGCAACTCAGCCCCAATCGAGTGGGCTGGTTGGTCAGCGACATTGATTCCTGGGCTGAAAAGCGCCCAGTGTCTGAGCTGCTGCCGCCCAGCAACACCGGCGCCCCCAAGCCCCGAAACAATGCGCAGAATCACACCGGATCTTTGGGGGCGGCCTGAAAAATTGCCTCAAGCCTATCCGCATGGCGCTGCAGCCAGTGCAGCTTTTCAGCGTCATACCGGTAGCGGTTATAAACCCCCGCCACCCCGGCTGTGACATGCCCCATGATGGCTTCCCCGACTTCTTCGGGGCAACCGATCTGGGCAAGCATCGTGCGGCCCGTCCTTCGGAGGTCATGCGGGGACCAATGCGTCACCTCGAGACGCGCGCGCTCCCAATCGGGTCGGGTCTTGCTGTAAGGCTGCTTCGAATGCACCTGCGTCTGCACATTCGTCTGCTGGATATGTCCCGAAGCATGGGCACCCGGAAACAGAAATCCATCGGGATTGCCTGCCATCCGCCTCTTGACGACGTCTGCAGCACGACCGAAAAGCGGAACTCGAAAGTCTGTAGCACTTTCCCGCTTCTTGTTCTTGGTAAGGCTCCGGGGCAGCATCGCCCACAGAACCTCACCCTCTTCTTTGATGTGGCTTGCGTGCAATGCGCAAATCTCGCCGCCCCGAGCGCACGTCCACAGGTACAGCGTAAGCACGTCCTGTATCGCCGGCGACAGCTTGGGATAATCTGCCACGATCAACCTCCGCACTTCTTCATGCTCGAGCACTCGCTTATCAGAACCCTTGTGCTCGCCATCACGCAACTGGCCTTTGCTCTGTAGCTTGCGCTTTAGGATCTGTCGCCACCAGTTGGGAACATCCGGGCTCAAGCGACCGGAATCATGGGCGTGCTCCCAGGCCCCGCCCAGTTCTTGGCGCAGGCTATTTGCCATCACAGGCCTATCGGATACAGCTTGGATCACGTCAAAAGCTACGCCGCGCGTCACCGCCGAGGGCTCCAGATGCGCGATAGATGCTATGCCACGAGTGAGCCGCGATCCCAAGGCCTTGGCGTTCTTGGCTTCACGGTTGCGATTGATGTAGTCGGTCAGATAGTCGTCTACCAGACGCCCAACGGTGTAAGCCCCCTCTTTGGCCTCAACTGCTGCTGCATGCCTATCCTGCCTCTCCGACTTTCGTTCGAGCGATGGATCTCGCCCTGCATCACGAACTTGGCGAAGCCCCTCCCACCGAGCCACTGCAGCAGTGAATGCGACAGCCGGCCACTGGCCAAATTTGATCTGCCGCATGCGCCCGTCGACCGGTGACTTGTAACGATAAATCCAACTTTTACTTGCGTTACTTGCATCCAGACGTAAGCCCGGACAACCTTGTACGACAATATAGGCACCGGGTTGCAGCGCCTTTGCGACTCGCGCATCAAAAAACATTGCGGTCCCTACCGGCGTAGCTTTCCAACCTTCAGAACAGAGGTTACGCCAAAAGCTACGCCAAATGGCGAAGTGTACAGGGCATGTGGTGGGGATGCAGTGACTCAGCGTGCAGTAACGCAGGGTCCAAAAATTCAAAGTAAATCAACGGCTTGCGTTGTTTTTTCTTGTAAATTCAAGCACTTAGGCAGGTGATTTATCTATGAACATTGTCATCCTGGACGACTACCAAGACGCTGTACGCAAGCTGCATTGCGCCTCCCGCCTGGACGCGCTCAACGCCAAGGTCTACACCAACAATGTCAAAGGCCTGGGCCAGCTGTCTGTGCGCCTGCGCGATGCGGACATCATTGTGCTGATACGCGATCGCACCGCGATCACCCGGCAGCTGATCGAGAAACTGCCGCGCCTGAAGCTGATCGCGCAGACCGGCCGGGTCGGCAGCCATGTCGACGTCCAGGCCTGTACCGACAACGGAATTGCAATTGCCGAAGGCGTGAGTTCACCGGTCGCTCCCGCGGAGCTGACCTGGGCGCTGATCATGGCCTCGATGCGCCGCCTGCCCCAGTACATTGCCAACCTCAAGCATGGCGCCTGGCAGCAGTCGGGCTTCAAGGCAGCGTCCATGCCGCCGAATTTTGCGCTCGGCAATGTGCTGCGCGGCAAGACCCTGGGCATCTGGGGCTACGGCCGCGTGGGCAAGATCGTTGCCGGCTATGGCCGCGCATTCGGCATGAACGTGCGCATCTGGGGGCGCGACGCCTCGCGTGCCGAGGCCCTGGCCGACGGCTATCAGGCGGCCAATACCCGCGAGGAATTCTTCTCGCAATGCGATGTGCTCAGCCTGCACCTGCGCCTGAACGACGCCACCGAGCACATGATAGGACTCAACGACCTGTCGCTGATGAAGCCCACGGCGCTGCTGGTCAACACCTCGCGCGCCGAACTGATAGAAGCCGACGCCCTGGTGGCGGCGCTGCAGCGCGGTCGTCCCGGCATGGCCGCCATCGATGTCTTTGAAAGCGAGCCCATCCTGCAGGGTCATGCGCTGCTGCGCATGGAAAACTGCATCTGCACGCCGCACCTGGGCTATGTCGAGCAGGACAGCTATGAGCTGTACTTTGGCGCAGCCTTCGAGAACGTCGTGAACTTCATCCAGGGCACGCCCACGCAGATCGTCAATCCCGATTACCGGCTGGTCGCGCGTTGAAGGCGGGGCCACGGCCCCTGCCCGCTAGCGCGGTCTGAAGGCCGCCGCCCTGACCTCGGGCTCGCGTTCCTGCGCCACGGCTTCCTGCACGGTCTGGCGCACCACCGATTCAAGTTCCTCCTGTAGGCGCAGCGTGACCGAACGCGTCTGCTCCTGCACCACCTGGGCAATGGACTCGCGCAGTCGCTGGTCCAGCACCCGCTCCACGCGCTCGAGCAGGCGCTGCACCAGGCGCTCCTCGGCCTGCATCTGCA
>JBBKVU010000476.1:0-4772 GCA_037968595.1 Comamonas sp. | reverse complement strand
GGCATACGAAGAACGTTCGCGCACTTTCAGATAGCTGCTGTGCGCGGCAAACCCTGAGGCATCGCCCGGCAGCGCAATATGGGTGATGACTTCTCCGGGCTCGAGGCTGCTTTCGCGCTCCGGGGTCGAACCGGGCAAGAGATGAAAGGCGGCAAACGGAATCGCGCGCGCCCCGAGTTCCGATTCGACATGCACCACGGCCTCGAGCGCCGCCAGCGCCACGCACATGTCGGACGGATGCGTGGCAATGCAATGCGTGCTGCCTCCCAGGATCGCCAGCTGGCGCGCAATCCCCGCATGCGCCGAGCAGCCGCTGCCCGGCAGGCGCTTGTTGCAGGCGGTCGCGGTGTCGTAGAAGTAATGGCAGCGGGTGCGCTGCAGCAGGTTGCCACCATTGGTGGCCATATTGCGTATCTGCGGCGATGCCGCCGACAGCATGGCCGCAGACAACAGCGGGTAACGTTCCAGCACCTGCGGATGCCTGGCGGTCTGGGCATTCGAAGCCGTCGCACCCAGCAGCAGTGCGCCGGCGTCATCGCCGCGGATCTCGGACCATGGCAGAGCGCGCAGCGCCACCAGCTTGCTCGGGCGCTCCACGTCTTCCTTCATCAGATCGACCAGATTCGTGCCTCCGGCAATGCAGCGCGCGCCCTGGGCGCTGTGCCACAAGGCATGGGCGGTGGACGGCGCCAGCAGCAATTCAAACGGTCTCATGCGCGCTCTCCTTGCGAGCCGGCGCCGGCCAGTGGCCTGGGCATGGCGACGACCGCGGCAATCGCGCTGCGGATCTGCGGGTAAGCGCCGCAGCGGCACAGATTGCCGCTCATGCGCTCGCCGATGGCAGCCGCATGCAGGGCGCCGCCTTCGTTCATCATCCCGACCGCGGAGCACAGCTGTCCCGGCGTGCAGTAACCGCACTGAAACGCATCGTGGTCCATGAACGCCTGCTGCAAGGGGTGCATGCTGCCATCCACGCCAGCAAGCCCCTCCACCGTGGTTATTTCGGCTGCGTCATACAGGGCCGCCAGAGCCAGGCAGGAATTCACGCGCTGGCCATCGACCAGCACCGTGCACGCGCCGCACTGTCCATGGTCGCAGCCCTTTTTCGTGCCAGTCAGCGCAAGCCTGTCGCGCAGCAGGTCCAGCAGCGTGACCCAGGCGGGCAACGCTTCGAGCAGCTGCTCCTGGCCGTTGATGCGCAAGCGCAGCGCATGGGTCGACAAACCCTGTGGCAGCGCGGATGGCGGATGGTGATCGTCCATGGTGGGATTTCTCGCAGCGTTGGGGATGGCCAGTATCAGATGCGCGCTGCGGCGCTTCCTGTAGGACGCAGGCGGCGCTTGCGGCGTGCTGGCGCTCATGGCGCGACCTCCTACGCTGCTCGGCTCGCCAGGCTGACGAACGCCGGCGCGAATGTCATCCACAGTCAATGCCATTCCTCTACCCACGCAGCACGACCATGGATGCCACCCTGCCTTTCCAGCCTATGCCGTCCTCTCTCCACCCGGTTGCAGGCTGGGGATCACTCAAGGCTCTGCAACCTGGTGGCATGGGTGGAGCCATGCGTGCCGGCTTGCCGCCCAGCATCGGGCTGCGCGCCCGCAACGAGACCGGCGGGTTCACCTGGGCCAGGCCGCCCAAGCCCAAGGCGTCAGACAGCAGGGAGTCCGGCGCCAGCGCCGACCCGACTGTTCTGCAACTCATCTCCCAGCCTTTTGACACCAGCGCTCCCCACATGGCCCACCTTCGCACCCTCTGGGACACGCGCAGCTTGCTTTTCATGCACCCGCACGACATGGTCGCACGCGGTCTGGCCGAAGGCGATCTGGCACGCGTGACCACGGTGTCGGGCAGCGAGCACCTTCGCGAACTGGCCTGCATGCGCGTGGTGCCATATGACCTGCCGCGCGGCAGCGTGGGCGGCTATTTTCCTGAATGCCATGCACTGCTGGCCGGCCTGCGCCAGGCGCACGCCAGCCAGCAGCCGGCAAACGAGCGCATTGGCGTGCGTGTCAGAAGCGTCACGGCCTGACCCGTCCGCTAGAAAAGAATTCATGCACGATTCCACGCCGCCCCGGGCAGCCATGGCGCCACTGCCCTATCGCCCGGCGTACGAGCAACTTGAGGAAGACGAGGCACAGACGGCCCAGGAGATGGCCCAGGCCATGCAGGGCATCAGCGCCACGGTCGCGGCGGATGAAGGCCATGCATTTCGCAGCGTGCATGCCAGGACGCACGGCATCCTGCATGGCACGCTGGAAGTGCTGGCGCTGCCCGCCGAATTCTCCCACGGCCTGTTTGCACGCCCCGGCACGCATCCTGTCGTGATGCGCCTGTCCAGCACTCCAGGCGACCTGCTTGATGACAAGGTGTCCACGCCGCGCGGTCTGGCGCTCAAGGTACTCGAGGCCGACGGTCCACGGCTGGAGCCCGCCGATGGCTTGCGCGAGCAGGACTTCCTCATGATCAATGGGCCGGTCTTTAACGCGCCCACCGCAAAGAAATTCCTCAGAAGCCTCAAGTTGCTGGCGGCGACCACCGACAAGGCACCCAATGCCAAGAAGCTGCTGTCGGGTGTCTTGCGCGCGCTCGAGGCCGTGGTGGAAAAAGCCGGCGGTGAAAGCGCCACGCTCAAGGCCCTGGGAGGCCATCCGGCAACTCATCCGCTGGGCGAAACTTATTTCACGCAGGTGCCCATGCTGCTCGGGCCCTATATGGCCAAGCTGTCCCTGGCGCCCGTGGTGCCCGAACTGCGGGCGCTCACCGACCGGCGTGTCGATCTGTCGCAAGGCAGCCATGCGCTGCGTGACGTGGTGGCCCAGCATATTGCCGTGCATGGCGGCAGCTGGGAATTGCGCGCTCAGCTGTGCGTCGATCTGCAGCGCATGCCGATCGAGGATGCGTCGCTCGAATGGCCCGAGGACTTGTCGCCCTATGTGGCCATAGCCCGCATCCGCGTCAAGCCGCAGCTGTCATGGGATGAGGCAAGCTCTCCTGCCGAGGACGATCAACTGGCCTTCAGTCCCTGGCGCGGGCTGCAGGCGCATCGCCCCATAGGCTCGATCATGCGCGTGCGTCGCCATGCCTACGCCATGGTGTCCGCATTCCGCCATCGCTTCAATGCCGATATGCAGTCGCCGCCGCCCCAGCCTTGAGACTTCCATCCCGCAGGCACCTGCAGACGAAAAAAAGCCCACCGAAGTGGGCTTTTTTGCAGCTGCGGCCAGAGCCGCAGCAGGTTGGTTGCGCGAGAAGGATTTGAACCTACGACCTTTGGGTTATGAGCCCAACGAGCTACCAGACTGCTCCATCGCGCGGTATTCATTCAGCCGGCCTTGCAATTTCCATGCAAGCCCTGCGTCAATGGATGAACTATAGCACAAGCTTTGCGCCAATTCGGTGTTTTGTGAAACAAATCATCGAATTCAAGAAATTTTCAAAATTTTATCTTCTCGCTGAGCAGATTTATCGATGGTTTTTTGCGCCGCGGCGCTCCTCAGCGCGGGCCCAGCGGGCAGCGTTCGCAGGTCCAGGGCCATGCAAGGCGATGTCCTACTTGATTAATAAAAACTATCAATAATAATTATTGATAGCTATTAACCTCATCGACCACAAAGGTCTTCACTCCCCTCCTGAGATGTTCGCCATCGCTGCACGAAAACATCCACGCCACCCTGGATACCCAAATGCCCAAAAAAAATTCCAAAGCCCACTCGAACGACGAAGCAGGCATCCAACTGATGCCTCTCCAGACCGCCCACGACACTGATGCCGCCGCAGATGCCGACGCGCAGTGGGAACATGTCTCTCCAGACAGCTACACCGAAAGCGCCACCGAAAGCACGACAGGCATGGCCCCGTCCCAGGACGAAGCTTGGTGGCCGGCTTTTTCCTTCTTTGCGCCAGTGCGTCACACCCTGCAATCGGCTTACACGGTTTTATCGTCCGCAAGCAATGACATCGCCAATGGCTCGCTATCCAGCGCAATGGCGACCGGCTTCCACCTTACGCAATCATTGTCCGGACTGCCCCAGTCGGCGGCTGTCTCCCTGGGCGCGGCTTTCGAGACGGGATATTGCTTGGCCCAGCAAGTCGCTGGCGCACTGCGGGAAATGCCTTCCGCTGTGGCGCAACTTCAAGCCCGGCCCTTGCCCACGGCCGCCAACCCAGCGTCGCTCCACGCCACGTTCTCGGCTCCCGCAGTCAGACCGGCCCGCGTGCATCCGGATGACACAGCCGACGACGACATGAAAGACATGACGCAACAGGTGTACGCGCAAACCCTCCGCGACCATCTGCGCGCAAGCTTTCCCGATCTGGACATGATCGATTGCGACGACTCCCTGGACGCGCCGCAAGACTCGGCGATCGCTCGCGATTGCGGCCATGGCGATCCAGAAGACTTCCAGGCCCCAGGCGAAGGCATTTCGCCCGCCGATTCCCGGGCTTCCGAGCCGGAGCATTGGGGCGCCATCAGCAGCCTCAGCGGCCCGGGGTTGGGCCAGATATTCTCCGGCATGCTGCTCTGATAGCGGCCGAGCGTCCCGCCCCAGGCTGGCGCCCCCAAGCCCCTGCGCTCGACATCCTTTGCAGGGACAGCTTGCCCGATGCGCCCAAGGTGAGCTGCGGCAGGCCGAGAGACGGCATGGACCTCGCCGCTCAAGCCTTCACTTCGACCACCTGTTCGAAGCCGCCGAAGATCATGCGTTTGCCGTCGAAGGGCATGGGCGGGTTGCCGGGTGCGGACGGGTCCATGCGCGGATCCTCCATCA